>DATGDV010000345.1:0-5126 GCA_035310685.1 Thermoanaerobaculia bacterium | reverse complement strand
ATGAAGGGTCGCCGCGGGATCGGCCTGGAGCCGGGCGGCATGAGGGCGGGGGCGACGACGCAGTTCGTCGTGGGGCTCGGCAGGGAGTCGGATCGCGAGCTGTTGTCGTTCGCCGAGGGGCTCGAGAAGAAACGTCTGATTCATCATCCGCAGTTCGCGGCGTTCCGGCCGATTCGAAACACGCCTCTCGAGAACGTCCCCGGGACGCCTCCGCTCCGCGAGCGGCGTCTTTATCAAGCGGACCACCTGATGCGCGAGTACGGCTTCTCGGCGGAGGAGCTCGTGTACGGCAAGGACGGCCATCTTCCGCTCGACTACGATCCGAAGCTCACATGGGCGCTCGGCCATTCGGACAGGTTCCCGGTCGAGCTGACGACCGCCGGCCGTGAGGAGCTCCGAAGGGTTCCTGGCCTCGGTCTCCGTACCGTCGAACGCATCCTCGAAGCGAGAGCGACGGGGTCGCTGAGGGATGCCGCCGACCTCAGACGGCTCGGCGTTCAAGTCGGCCGGGCCGGCGGTTTCGTCACCTTGCGCGGACGGCTGATCGGGCGGCGCGCCATCCAGGCGCCTCTTTTCGTAAGTGGCTCCTCTGGAGAAGTTTACGATTTCAGTTCGGGCACATTCAGGTGAAACGAGCGGTGTGTCACGAGTCGAAAGTGGTCAACACGTATGCTAGAATTGCAGTTTGCATATGGCCAAGGCCACACCATCTGCCGCACTGATTCTCAAGGACATTCGGGCCGCTCTTGATTCCCACGTGGACGGGAGAGGCGACAAAGCCAAGGGCATCCTCCCGAAGAGCCCGCTCAAGGCGCTCGGAGTACGCCCGTCCTTCGTTCGGTCGATCGCGCGCGAGATCGAGGGAAAGACGCGACCCTCGATCGATTACGCTGCCGCCCTCGCCCTCGTCGATGCCGCCGTGGCGCGCAAGGTCCGCGAGGAGATTCTCGTTGCGCTCGAGGTCCTCGATCACCACCAGAAAGAGTTCAATTCCGGCCTTTTCGCGAAGGTCGAGAAGTGGATCGCGGTGGCCGACGACCTCGAGGTCGCCGACGTCCTCGGGACGCGCATCGCTGCTCCCGCGCTCAGGCTCGAGCCCGCGAAGCTGAGCACCGTGAGAAAGTGGGCGAAGCTCAAGAGCGTGGGCAAGCGCCATCTCGCCGTGCTCGCGGCGACGGGCCTCGTGATGGACGGCCACCGCGAAGCCACGGCCGTGCTGAACCTCGCCGAGATGCTTCTCGACGAGCAGAATCCGCTCATGGTCGGCGCCGTGGCGCGACTGCTGCGCGAGACGACCCGCGTCGACGCGAAGGCCGTGCAGGACTTCCTGTTCCGCCGCTCGATCGACGGCAACCCGGACATCCTTCGCGCGGGCTCCGAGAATCTCGATGCCGCGCGACGCGCGGCGCTCATCGCGAAGCTCGAGGCTCAGGCCGCCCTCACGGCCCCTCTCGCCGCGGCCGAGAGATAGCCTTTTCCCCTCTCGCTCCGCGAAACAACAGATATCCCAGCACGGCGAAGGCGGCGAGCGGGAGGAAGTCCGCCGCGAAGAGTCCCGGCCAGAACCGCGGGCCGAGCGCGATCTTCATCGGCAGGTCGAGATCCTCGTCGAACCCGAGCCCGAAGACGGGAAAGTGCAGGAACGCGGCGAGGACGCCCACGAGCGCGCCGCCCGCGATGAGGCCGGACGAGAGGAGCGTCCCTTCGCTCTCGGTCGCGTCGTCGGGCACGCGGCCGTATTTCCTGTCGGCAAATTTCCGCACGAGGCCGCCGAGGAAGATGGGCATCGTCGTGGAGAGAGGCAGGTAGACGCCGACCGCGAACGTGAGCGAGTGCCCGGTCAGGAGCTCGATGAAAACGGCGATCGCGGCACCGATGAGAACGAGTCCCCAGGGCAGCTTCTGGTCGAGAAGCCCCGAGATGAGGACGGCCATGAGGTTCGCCTGCGGGGCGGGAAAGTTCCGGTTTCCGATTCCGTCCACGCGTCGGAACGAGGCCGTGCCGGCCGCACGATCCACGAGATAGTTCCCGGGTTCGAGCCCGGGAACGTCTCCGGCGTTCACCCTCACGAACGCATACTGCCTTCCGTCGGGCCCCTTGGCGTCCTCGGCGGCCCTGATCGAGTCCGCGGGGACCGGGACGGGGGCGGCGATCTTCGTGAGCTTCGTCTCCGAGGCGTTCAGCGCCCAGGTGGTCCAGCCGATCGCCAGCACGGACGTCAGGACGCCCGCCAGGATCGCGGCCTGCTGCGAGCGCGGGGTCGAGCCGACGAGGTATCCCGTCTTGAGGTCCTGCGCGGTCGTCCCCGCGTTCGAGATTGCGATGCAGACGACGGCGGCCACGACGAGCGCGAGATAGGAATAGCTCGCTCCGGTCCAGCCCACGGCGAGAAAGATCAGGCAGCTCCCGATCACGACCGCGATCGTCATCCCGGAAAGCGGGCACGAGGACGAGCCGACGAGGCCCGTGATGCGCGCGGACACGACGGAGAACAGGAAGCCGAATACGACGATGAGCGCGGCCCCGAGGACGTTCATCCGGAAAACGGGCACGACCGTGATGAATGCGACGATCGCGAGCGAGCCGCCGACCACCCACGTGAGCGGGGTGTCGCGTTCGGTCCGCGCGACGGAAATGCCTCCCGCGGATCCGGCCCGAAGCTGCCTCACGGAGGCCGTGAGCGAGTCCCAGATCGCCGGAGCCGCCCGCACGAGCCCGAGGACGCCGCCCATCGCGACGGCGCCCGCCCCGATGTACCTCAGGTACTTGTCCTTGAGGCTGGCGTAATCCATGTCGCGAATGAGAGTCGTGGCGGGCGCCAGCGGCTCGGTGAGGTGGCTGCCGAAGAAGACGACCATCGGCCCGAGGATGAGCGCGGCGAGCAGCCCTCCCGCCACCATGACGACGCTCGTCTCGTAGCCGATGATGTAACCCACGGCGAGGAGCTCGGGCGAGGTCTCGCATTCGAGGCGAGAGCCGGGGTAAAAGGAGAGCGATCGGCCCACGTTGTCCTTGAAGAGGCCGAAAAGCTTCGTGGACAGCTTGAAGAGCGCGCCAAGGCCGATCCCGAAGAAGATCTTTCGTGCGGAGGTCCCGCCCTGCTCGCCGGCGATGAGGATCTCCGCGCACGCCGTGCCTTCGGGGAAGCGAAGTGCGGCGTGCTCCTTCACGATCAGGTACCGCCGGAGCGGGATCATCATGAGGACGCCGAGGACGCCGCCGGTGAAGGCAATCAGGAACGTCACGGGGATCTTCATCGGAAAACCGAGGAAGATGAGCGCCGGGATCGTGAACACGACCGCGGCCGCCACGGACTCGCCGGCCGATCCCGTCGTCTGAACGACGTTGTTCTCGAGGATCGTCGAATTCCCGAGCTTCTTGAGGATCGTGATCGCCATGACGGCGATCGGAATCGACGCGGACGTCGTCAGGCCGACCTTCAGGCCGAGGTAGACCGAAGCCGCGCCGAAGACGATTCCCAGAATCGATCCGAGCGCGACGGCCCGGAACGTGAACTCGGCGGGGGCTTCCGACGCCGGAACCCATGGCTGGAACGCGGCTGGGGATGTCCCGGCAGGTTCGGCCATTCTCGCGAGTCTACGGGACCGTCAACGCGAGAGAAAAAGTCGCTCGGCGCTCGCGAGCTCCTGGCCGGTGAGCGGCTTCGCAAACGGAAGCGACCGCCAGCGCCCGGCGCGTTGCTCCCGGGGCAGGCGGCCAATGAGCCGGATCTCGGCCTCGAGGCGCTCGTGGGCGCGGGCATCGAGCTCGTCCAGTCGGCTCGCGAGACGTCGGAGGCCCGATCGCTGGTCCTCGCTGAAATCGCGGACGATCGTCCAACGGTCCTCGAGGAGCGCACGCTCCTCGTCGGGACGGTTCCGGAACGCCTGCTCGAGAGAGAAGAGCCGCTCGCGCTCCTTCTTCGAAGCGCGCTGCCAGTCGAGGAAGCGTCCCGCGAGCGCGTCCGGCGAGTCCGGAGGGCGCGACGAAAACCCGCCGGCGGGCATCGAGATCGGCGCGCGCGGGCCGACGGGCTCGGGAAAGAACGCGTCCAGGCGTGCGAGCGTCTGGAACGAGCTCAGAAAATCGAAGTCGTGAAGCGTCGCCGCCTCGGATTTTTCCTGGGCGGTCAGGGGAGCCGTCTGGAACGAGATCGGCGTGGAACGCACGGCGACGATGTCCGGAGGAGGGACGTCGCGAGCGGTGGCACGCGCGAGCGCCGGGCCAGCGGACGCCGGCGAAGCGGTCACGGCTCCGATCGCGGTCGAGGTCGCGCCTCGCCCCCGCCGGAGGCGTGGGATGGCGAACGCCGCGAGCGCGAGCACGGCCAGTGCGCCGGCCAGAACCCAGACGCTTCGTCTCGCCGAACCGGGCCTCGCCGTCAGTCTCTGCCTCAGGCGTATCTCGAGGTCGGGCGCCGGATCGGCAGGTGTCCCTGGGCGAATGAGCCGGTCGAGGGCCGCGTAGTCGCGGGCCGCGGCACGGCACGCCGCGCATTCCTCGAGATGGGCGACGACCGGCGCATGTCCGCCCTGCGCGGCGGACGCCGGATCCACGATCCTCTCGCGAAGCTCGTCGCACGTCATGACGCTGTCGCCGGCGGCTTGTCGGGCGGGGGCGCCGCGCGATCCGCGGCATCGGGGCGGGAGAACGTAGGCCAGGACGCCGAGAGCTCGAGGAGCGGACGGAGGAACACACGAAGGCTTTCGAGCGCTCGGACGAGGCGTCGCCGCACCTCCGTCTCGGGAACGCCGAGCGCCTCCGCGGCGTCGGCGACGGAAAGGCGGGCGACGCGCGTGAGCAGGAACGCGCTGCGCTCGCCGCCCGGCAATGCGGCGATCGCGGAACGCACGAGCGCCGTCCGGGCGGACGCGGATTCGGCCAGCTTCGGAGCGGGGATCTCGAGAATCTGGCCGGGTTTCGAGTCCTGGAGGACTTTGGCGGCGAGGCTCCAGAGGAACGCGGGGAAAGGCGACTCTGGCGCATAACGGGGTGCCGTCAGGACGAGGCGTTCGAAGGTCAGGACCGTCGCCTCGGCCGCCGCGGAGGGCTCGCGCGTGCGCTCGAAAAGTGCGTAGACGGGCTGACGCCACCTGGCGACGAGGCGCGTGAGCGCCGCGTCGTCC
>DATGDV010000344.1:0-4911 GCA_035310685.1 Thermoanaerobaculia bacterium | reverse complement strand
GCGGATCCTCGCTCCTCCGGCCGTGGTGAACGAGACGCCCTCAAAGAGAAGCTGCCCGTCGCGAACCTCGAGGGGACCTCCTCCGGAGGCGGGCAGCGCGAACCGTCCCGGGACCGCCGAGGGCCGTCCCGCCTCGGCCGTCAGGCGGATGCGTCCGACGCCGTCCGCGTGCTCGATCCCTCCACGGCCGAACGTGAGGGTCGTGTCGAGGTCGGCGAGTCCCTTGAGTCCCGTGCCCTTGAGCCCGAGGTCGCCGAAGAACTGCTCGAAGTCCAGGCCGCGCCCGCGCAGCGAGATGCGAACCGGGAGCGGCGGATTCTTGAGCCTCTCGAGCCGGACGAGGGCCTCGAGCGTTCCGCCCGCGTAGCTCGCGCGCGTCACGTCCACGAGAAGGCCGTTCGGATCCACGCGAAGCACGCCCCCGCCCGTCATCGGAAAAGGTCCGAACGCGGCGGTGGCGAGATCGAACGCGCCGAAGATGCGGAAGCCGCCGGGCTCGCCGAAGCGCAACGTGCCGCGGATCGCCACGCCGCCCGTGAGCGGAAGGCCGAGCCCGAACACCTTCGAGAGGGTCTCGCCGCTCGTTTCCGCGCGCGCCACGAGAGCGAGGACCGGCTTCTTGAGGTCGTCCACGCCGCCGGAAGCCTCGAGCTTCAACCGGTCCCCGCGCAGCCTCAGGCCCGTCAGGTGCACGCGTCCCGGGGCGAGCGTCACCTCGGCGCCGATGGCGAAGTCGAGCGTCTCGTTGTCCTCCAGCTTGAAGCGTCCCTTGCGGCACGCGAGCGCGAGGTGCGTCACCGCGCGGCTGCGGCCCGATCTGGCCGTGACCGCGGCGTCCTGGAGCACCGCGTCGATCTCGGAGTCCCATTCCCGGAAGCGAAGGGTCGCGCGCTGGATGACCGCCTCCGTGAGGCGGACGTCGAGGCCCTCGCCTCCCCCTCCCGCGAGGGCATCGAGAACCGACTTCAGATTCGTGGTGCCGTCCGGAAACACCTCGACGACCACGCGGGGCGAGACGACGCGGAGCTTCGGGATCTCGATGCGGCGGCTCGTGATCGTGGGCAGGCCGCGAATCTCGATTTCCACGGCCGAGAACGCAGGGCCGGGGAGGCCGCGCCGGTCGTTCGCGACGGCGACGTCGCGAACGAGAAACGCGAACGGCACGAGCGCGAGGTCGAAGCTCCCGATCGTGACGGTCCGCCCGATCTTCGCCGTCACGAGCCTTTCGGTCTTGCGGCGCAGAAGCTCCTGGAAACGCGAGGAGCGGAAGACCGCGTACAGGACGAGGACGGTGAAAACGAGGAGAAGCGTGAAGAGGCGGACGAGCCGGACCTGGGTGAGGGAGAGGTGCGGAAGGCGGCGCATCTCCCCGTTACCGAGCCGCGTTCTCCCGCTCGCCGCCGAACGAGAGCTTCCGGGCGAGGACCTCGAAGAAGGACGCCTCCGAGGCCCTGACGAGGGACACCGTCTCGGAGGACCGGGCGATCGAGATGTGGGTCAGCGAGCCGACCGGGAATCCTTCCTGGCCGTCGAGCGTCAGGAACACGTCCGTGGGGTCGTTCTCCACCGACAGGTCGAGGCGGACCGAGTCCGGGAGGACGAGCGGCCGCAGCGTGAGCGTGTGCGGGCACACCGGCGTGAGGACGAGCGCCGGAAGGGTCGGCTCGAGGATCGGTCCCCCCGCCGAGAGGTTGTAGGCGGTGGAGCCCGTCGGCGTCGACACGATGAGCCCGTCTCCTCTGTATCGCGACACCATGCGGCCATCCACGTCGACGCGGATGGTCGCGATGCGCGCGAGAGCCGACTTGGCGAGAACGGCGTCGTTCACGACACGGTAGCGGCGCGGCGCACGCGTCCGGTCGGTCACCCGCACGGACAAAAGGCGCCGTCTTTCGATGTGCGCCGTTCCCGCGAGCGCTCTCTCGAGCACCTCCGACGACTCGTCCGGCCTGCAGGTCGTCAGAAAGCCGAGCGTGCCGATGTCGATTCCCAGGACGGGGACCCCGGGCGCCGGATGGCGCGCCACGGACAGGAGGGTTCCGTCTCCTCCGAGCGTCACGACGAGGTCGACGAGGCCCGCGATCTGCGCGCGGGGCGCTCCGCCGGAGACGCCGCGCGCCCGCGAGGACTCGACGTCGTGGATCACGGCGACGCCGCGGCGCCCGAGCTGGCGTTCGAGCTTGCGTGAAAGAGCGATCGCCGAGGCGCTGCTGTAGCGCGTCACGAGACCCACACGCCGCACGCGCCGGCCTTTCAGCCCGGATTTCACCCCGGAAGTGTAGCGGGATTCCGGCGGAACGCCGCGAGGAGCTCCACGTTCCCCTCCGCCCCTTTGATCGGCGACGGAATCGCGCCGCGGCTCGAGAGAGAGAGTCGCTCGGCCGACGCCGTCACCCGCGCGAGGGCACGCGCACGCACGCCCTCGTCGCGCACGATGCCCCCGCGGCCGACCTCCCTTCGCTCCGCCTCGAACTGCGGCTTGACGAGAACGAGGACGTCGGACTCCTCCGCGAGAAGCGGAACGACCGCGGGCAGGACGAGAGTCAGCGAGATGAACGAAAGGTCCGCCACGAGGAGCGAGGGAGCCTCGGGCACGTCGGCTCGCGTCAGGAACCGCGCGTTCACCTTCTCCCGAACGACGACACGCGCGTCGCTCCGGAGGCGGCCGTGGAGCTGCCCGTAGCCCACGTCGACGGCGTAGACCCGCGATGCGCCGCGCGCGAGAAGGACGTCCGTGAACCCTCCCGTCGACGCCCCGAGGTCGAGACAGACGCGCCCCTTCGGGTCGATCGCGAAATGGGTCAGGCCGAAGTCCAGCTTCACCCCCCCTCGGGAAACCCACGGGTGTTCCGGCTCCCCGACCGTGATCTCGGCGTCCTCCGCCACGGGCGTCCCGGGCTTGACCCGCTCGTGCCCGGCGACCGAGACGCGGCCCGCGAGGATGAGCGCCTCGGCCCGGGTCCGCGTCTCCGCGAGACCGCGCTCCACGAGGGCGACGTCGAGCCGCTTCTTCAGATCGTCACGACGACCTTGAGGACGTCGCCTCCCTGCCGCGCGAGCGCGAAGGCGTCCGCGGCACGCGCGAGCGGGACGCGGTGCGTCACGAGGTCCTTCGCGCGGACGACCCCGCGCCCGATGAGCGCGAGCGCCTCCCGAAAGTCCTTCGCGCCGGAGGAGTAGCTGAAGAGGAGAGAGAGATCCCGCAGATACAACGAATGAGGGAGGAGTCGCCACGTTTTCGAGGGTTCGACTGGCGAATAGAAGACGACGCGGCCGGCGCGGCCCGCCGCCTCGAGAGAAGAAAGCACGGCCGCCTCGGCGGTCGGCAACACGAAGACCACGTCGGCCCCGACCGCCGAGGCCCTCTTCACCTTCTCAGAAAAATCCGTTCCGGGCTCTCCCGTCTCATCGAAGCCCAGTCGACGCGCGTGCGCTCTCCGTGCGGGATCGGGATCGCAGCCGACTAGGGTCACTCCCCCCGCCGACTTCGCGACGAGACCGAGCAGGATGCCGTTCGCCCCGAGCCCGATGACGGCGACGGAATCCCCTGCACGGACACGTGCCCGCCGCACCGCCTTCACGGCGCACGCGAGCGGCTCCACGAGCGCGCCGTCCTCGAAGGAAAGGGAGTCCGGGAGACGAAAGGTGTCCGTGGCGACGGCAGCCGCCTCGACGCGTACGTACTCGGCGAGCCCGCCGGGATGGAGGCGCGTCTTCTTCCACTCGGGGCACATGACGTCCTCCCCCGCAAGGCAGAAGCGGCACGCGCCGCAGGCCGCGTGGTGGTGCACGACGACGCGGTCGCCGGGACGGAATGCCCGTACGCCGGCTCCGGCCTCGGCGACGACTCCCGCCGGCTCGTGACCGAGGACGACCGGCGCTTTCGAGCCGACGTACCAGGCCGTCGTATCGCTGCCGCAGATCCCCACGGCTTTCATCGCGACGACGATTTCGCCGGGACCGGCGACGGGCCTCTCCATCTCCACCACCGCGAGGTCGTCGAGCGAGCGGACGAGGACGGCCTTCACGGGACGAGAGCGACCTTCATCGCGGATCCTCTCTCGACGAGGTCGAAGGCTTCGCGCCACTCGGCGAGGGGCCTCTCGTCCTCGACGAGAGAGCTCACGGGAACCGCGCCTCCGGCGAGCAGCTCGAGGGCGGCATCCGCGTCGCGCGGCGTGTAATGGAACGAGCCCGTGATCGACACCTCGCGGTAGTGCAACGCGAACGCCTCCACGCTCACGCGCGAGCCCTCGGGCATTCCCGCGAAAAGCAGCACCGTGCCTCCGTTCGCGGCAAGGGGGGGCAGCGTCGAAATGACTCCGGCATCGCCCGTTGTGTCGAGGACGAGAGAGAACCCGGCTCCCTCTCCGCGCGTTCTTCCGATGCCCGAGGGCGCCGCCGGACTTTCTTCGAAGGTGAAGAGGGGATGCGGAGCTTCGGCCCGCGGATCGCGCGACGGGCGGGCCATGCGCGCGACGCTCGCACCCCTTTCCGAGAAGAATCGGAGCTTCTCCTCTCGCCTTCCCGCGACGACGATCCGGCGCTCCGCGCCGCTTCCCTCTTTCCCCCTCAAAAGAAAAAACATCATTGCCGCGATCGGGCCGGTGCCCACGAGGAGAACGCCGCCGTCCTGCGTCCTGTCCCGCGCGCTCACTCGATTCAGCGCGTGCACGACGCTCGCGAGCGGGTCCACGAGCGCGGCCGCCTCGTCGGAGAGGCCTGGCGGGATCCTTCGGAGGCCGCGCTTCACGACGCCCTCGGGCACGAGGAGATAGTCCGCGAAGGCGCCGAAGAGCGGTCTTTCGAACGCGATCGAGCAGAGGTTCTCCCGGCCGTGCCGGCAGTCGTCGCAGGTCCCGCACGGGCCGGACACCGCGGAGGTCACGCGTTCCCCGGGCGAAAACGGCG
>DATGDV010000343.1:0-1769 GCA_035310685.1 Thermoanaerobaculia bacterium | reverse complement strand
CGCGAAGAGCGCGAGAAGGAGGCAGATCGCCCCAAGCACGCCGGGCAGGATGCCGCCCGGGTGCGACAGCTCGGAGTACAGCCCCACGAGCCCGATGAGAAACAGGATCCCGGCGAGCGCGGGGCTCGCGAGGACGCCGAGGAACTTCTCCCGCTTCGTCATCTCCTTGACCTCGGTCCTGAGGCCGGCCGTCCTCAGGACGACGTCGGGCTTTCCGACGCGCTTCGCCGTCCGCCCGTCGAGACGCGCGAGGAGATCCGGGAGGTCGCGCGCGACGACCTCGATCAGCTTCCGCTTCTGGGCCTCGGTTTCCGAGTACGACGCCGCGTCGCTCACCGCCTTCACGGCATCATCCACGGGACGGCCGCGCGGCTCCGTCACGGAGCGCAACAGAGCCGAGACGTCCTCGCCCACTTTCTTCGCGATCGTCTTCGGAAGATCCTCTCCGGCGCCGCCCACCGGAGACGCCGCTCCCGCGTTCGTGCCCGGCGCCATCGCGGCGACGTCGCACGCCATCAGGACGATGAATCCGGCGGAAGCCGCCTGCGATCCCGGCGGCGCCACCCAGCCCACGACCGGCACGGGCGAGCCGAGGATCGCCTGCGCGATCGCCCGCGTGGAATCGAGCCGGCCGCCGGGCGTGTCGATGCGGAGGATGACGAGAGGGGCGCGGGCCTCTCCCGCCTCCTTGAGAGCCTGCGCGATGAAACGCGCACTGACGGCGTGGATCTCGGTGTCGAGGTCCACCACGGGAACCGGCGCGGACGACGGGGCCGCCGAAACCGCGAGCGACCCGAAGAGGAGAACAGCCGCCGCGTAGCGCACGGCCGCATTATAGGTTCGTGCTAGAACGCGCTCGTGCGCTGGAAGCCGGTCGACGTTCTGACCACGGCGTTCGCCGGGCTGCTCTTCGTGGCCGGGTTGGCGCGGTTCCAGGCGCTGGAGGAGCGGGGAGTTCTTCTGAGGATGGGCGTGGTCGCGCTCATTCCGGCCCTGATCGCGACGCTCCGCGGCCGCAACCCGAACCCGTCGACGCCTCTTCGGCTCGTCCTCGACTTCTACATCATCGGCTGCGTCGTCGCGATCTTCGACGGGCTGGGTCCGCTCATCCGCGCCGTGCACCCCGTCGACTACGACGCGGCGCTCATCGCCTTCGACCGCGCTCTGTTCGGAACGGATCCCACCCTCGCGCTCGAGAAGATCGCGACGCCCTTCCTCTCGGACGTCCTCACGCTCTTCTACGCTCTCTACTACTTCCACCCCATCGTCCTCGGGACGCTCGTCCTCCTCGACGACCGCGGCCGTCCCGCTCCCGCGCACGACTTTCCCCGCTACGCGTTCGTGATCGTCTTCGTGTTCTACGTCAGCTACGCGTGCTATTTCCTCGTGCCTGCGATCGGGCCGCGCTATACGCTGGCGCACGCCGGCCTTCTGCCGCGAGGCGCGATCGCCCAGGCGATCGACCACACGCTCGACGTCCTCGAGAAGAACAAGCGCGACTGCTTTCCGTCCGGACACACGATGGTCGTCGTGGCGGTCCTGATCGAAGCGGCGCGCCGATCGCGGAAGATGTTCCTCTGGTTCCTTCCCTTCGCGATCGGCCTCGTCCTCGCCACGGTCTACTGCAGGTACCACTACGTCGCGGACGTGATCGGGGGGCTCGTCCTCGCGTTCGTGACCGTCCCGCTGGGCAACGCGCTCTACAGGCGCTTCGCGACGAGCCGGTACCGGCGGTAAACGCGGCCGCCAAAAACTTCGAGGGGCCTCAG
>DATGDV010000342.1:0-7961 GCA_035310685.1 Thermoanaerobaculia bacterium | reverse complement strand
CTGCGGCCTCCGCGGGCCCGCGAGCGAAGGCTCGACCGTGGCGAGGTCGAGCTCGATCGTGCTCGTGAAGTCGGGCTCCGCCGTCGCGTCGGTGCGGAAGAGCCCCTGCTCTTTCGTGTACGCCTCGACGAGGGCGACGAGATCGGCCGGTCGCCCCGTGAAACGCAGGTACGACAGCGTTTCTTCGTCCACGGGGAAAAAGCCCATCGTGGCGCCGTATTCGGGCGCCATGTTCGCGATCGTCGCGCGATCCGTGAGCGCGAGCGCGGAAATGCCGGGGCCGTAGAACTCCACGAACTTTCCGACGACGCCCTTCTTGCGGAGCATTTGTGTGATGGTGAGGACGAGGTCGGTCGCCGTTGCGCCCGCCGGGAGCTGGCCGTGAAGGCGGAAGCCGACGACGTCCGGGATGAGCATCGACTGGGGCTGCCCGAGGAGCGCGGCCTCGGCCTCGATGCCGCCCACGCCCCACCCGAGGACGCCGAGGCCGTTGATCATCGTCGTGTGGCTGTCCGTCCCGACGAGCGTGTCGGGATACGCGAGGCCGCTCTCGGAGCGGAATACCACGCTCGCGAGGTACTCGAGGTTGACCTGGTGGCAGATGCCGGTGTCGGGCGGCACGACGCGGAAATTGCGAAACGCGCCCTGGCCCCAGCGGAGGAAGGCGTAACGCTCCTCGTTGCGCTGGAACTCGAGCCCGGCGTTCGTCGCGAACGCGCCGGGGCTCGCGAACTCGTCCACCTGCACGGAGTGGTCGATGACCAGGTCGGCGGGCGCGAGCGGGTTGATCTTCTCGGGATTTCCGCCGAGCGAGGCGAGCGCTTCGCGCATCGCGGCGAGATCCACGACCGCGGGCACGCCCGTGAAGTCCTGCAGGAGGACGCGCGCCGGGGTGAACGCGATCTCTTTCTCGGACGTGACCTTCGCGTCGCGGTTCGCGAGCGCGAGGACGTCCTCCTTCGTGACCGTGCGGCCGTCCTCGTTGCGAAGCAGATTCTCGAGAAGGATCCTGAGAGAGAAGGGGAGGCGTGCGGCCCGGGGGGCCGTCTTCTCGAAGGTTTTCAGGCTGAAGATGTCGTATGTCTTTCCGCCGGCAGTGAGGCGGGTTCTGGTCTTGAAGCTGTCGCTCATGAGCCCTCCGAAAGGCAGCCCGCGATTCTAGACGGCCCCCGGATGCGCTCGCGACGGTGCGGATGCTTCATGCCGGAGCCGTCCGCTGCGGGCCGGCCCGGAGGATCAGGGTTCCTTACGCATGTGCCGCCAGGAACGCGCGCATTTCGCCGGCCGCGGCCGACGGAACGCGGTGACCCCCGTCGTAAAGGCTGTGCGTGGCGCTCCGGAAGCGCGACGCGAGGCGCTCGCGGTAGTGAGCGACCTTGTCGAGAGAGTAGATCTCGTCCTCGCGCGTCGAGACGTGGAGCACGTCCGTTGCGCGCGAGGCCGCGGTGCCGCCCTCGTTCGACGTCCACTCGCCGGGAATGCCGCCGCAGATCGCCGCGATCGCGCGGAACGGGAAGCCGTGCGGCGGAGAGAGCGCGAGACGGTAGTTGAAGGAGCACGGCTGGCTGAAGCCGAGGAGGACGACGCGCCCCGGGTCGCCTCCGTGCGCGCGCGCCCAGCCGATCGCTTCGGCGACACAGGCACGGTGGACCGCGCGATTGTCGCCGGGGCGCGTCGAGACGCCCCAGTGGAAACCCCGCCGCGGGCGGGAGGTGTTCGTGCCCTCGAGGTAGGCCGACTCGGGCCCTTCCAGCGAGAGGACGAGGAAAGCGGGCGGCGCGACGCTTCGGAGGACGGGGAGAAAAGAGGCGGCGTCCTGTCCGTAGCCGTGCATGCCGATCAGGATCGGCGCCATTCCCGGCCCGTCCCTGGCTCCGGCCGCGAGAAGGCGCAGCGGAACCTCGACGGAGAGGACCGCCTCGATGTCGTCCGCCACGCCGTTCGCTCCCGGGCCGTCCGGCCTAGACCGCGTCGCTCTTGGACGTGAACTTGAAATCGCGCGCCCGGATCGCCGGCGTGACCATCGTTCCGGCGGGTTCCGATGCGCTCATCGCCTCGACGTTTCTCAGAACGTTCACGGGGCTGTCGTTGAAGCGGAAATTCCGGACCGGCCCGACGATCTTGCCTTTTTCGACGAGCCACAACCCGTCGCGCGTGAGGCCCGTGAGCTGGACGTTCAGCGGGTTCACGGAGCGAATGTAGAAGAAGTGCGTCACGAGGAGGCCGCGCTCGGTCCCCCGGACGAGCTCGTCGACGGTGCCCGACCCGCCCTCGAGCACGACGCTGCCGGAGAACGGAAGCGCCTCGAGCCCGTTCCTGGCGGCCCAGTAGCGGTCGACCGGAACGGCTTTCACGACTCCCTTTTCGACCCACGTCGTCCTGCGCGATGGAAGCTCCGACGCGGCGCCGCCTCCGGAGCCCCCGAAGCCCGCAAACGCTCTGCCGCTTCCGGAGACCCAGGGGCGTCCCGCCAGCCTCGGGTCGAACGGATCCGAGCGCAGCGTCACGATCGGCGCGAAGACCTGTTCGCCGATCCGGTTGCCGCCGCCCGGCTTCGACAGGAAGCTCCGCCCCTCGTCGACGGTCCGGCGCGAGAGCGAAGAAAAGAGGCTGCCGAGGAGATCCGCGACGGCCCGCGGCTCGAGGATGACCGTATAGGCGCCGGGAGGCAGCTCCTTCGGGGAGGCGCTCGCCTGTGCCTTCTTCGCCGCGCGTGCGGCGAGATCTGCCGCCCGGACGTCCCCGAAGCGGGGCGACTCGAAGCCGGCCCAGCCCGAGCCCGTGCCGTCCGCCGTGCGCATCGTGGTCGAGTACGACGCGGTGCTTCCCACGTGGAAGCCGACGTTGCCTTTCTTGTTCGTGATCGCGGAGGTCGTCACGCCCGTCTCCGAGAAGCCCGAGGCGGTCAGCCTCCGCGCGCGTGCCTCGTCGAGCGCAGCCTTTACACCCGGGCGGTGCTCGAGCGCTCCCGCGCGCGCCGTGTCTTCATGGAACGAGGGAACCTCCGGATACGCCTGGGGGCCCAGCCCTTCCATGAACTCCGGGTCCGGCGTCGCCGAGCGCATGAGCTCTTCGCTCAGGGCCACGGCCTTCCGGAGCGCCTCTGCGTCGAGGTCGTTGACGCGAACGCTCCCGCGCTTGCCCGCTCCGCGGCTCGTGATCGTGATCGAGAGGTCGCGTGCCGCGCCCGACGTCGTGATCTCGTTCTCCGCGAACCGCGTGTGCGTCAGCGAGGTCTCGGAGAGAGCGACCTCGCACTCGGGCGCCTTCGAGAAGGAGAGGATCTGGTCGGAGAGCTTCTTCGCGTCCGACTTCGTCCAGCTCATCGCCTACTCCGTCCTCAGGACGTTGATCCGCCGGAACCGGGACGGCGCGCACCCGTGGCTCATCGCGTTGATCTGCATCGGCTCGCCCTTGCCGTCCGCGTTCAGCCCGACGTTCTCCCACGCGGCCTCGCCCGCGATGCGGTCGCAGGCCCGCCAGAAGTCCGGCGTCCGGCTCTGGTAGGCGACGTCCGCGATCATGCCGCCGACCTTGCCGCCCTTGATCTCCCAGAACGCGTCTCCGCCGAACTGGAAGTTGTACCGCTGGTGGTCGATCGAGTACGAGCCCCGCCCGTCGATCAGAACGCCGTCGTCGACGCCCGAGACGAGGTCCTGGAGCGTCGCGCCGTCCTTCCCGGCCTCGAGCCAGACGTTCGGCATGCGCTGGAACGGGACCGAGGCGTAGGAGTCCGCGTAGCAGCAGCCCATGGATTCCTTCTGGCCGATCCGGTGCGCCTGATCGCGGATCGTCTGGTAGCCCACGAAGATGCCGTTCCGGATGATCGGAAACTGGCGCGTCTTGACGCCGTCGTCGTCCCATCCGCAGGTCGAGAGGCTCTCCCTGCGGATGCGGTCGCCGTTGAAGCTCACGAGGTCCGAGCCGACGCGGAACGACCCGAGCTTGTCCGTCGTGAGGAACGACGTGCCCGCGAAGTTCGCCTCGAAGCCGAGCGCGCGATCGAGCTCCGTGGAGTGCCCGATCGACTCGTGGATCGTGAGACCGAGGTGCGTCGGGAGGAGGACGAGATCCTTCTTCCCCGGGCTGACGGACGGGGCCTTGAGATGGTTGACGACCTCTTCGCCGACGCGCCGCGCGTTGCCGGCGAGGTCGGCGCGCGTGACGATCTCGTAACCGGCGGTCGAGGCGTTCGGGCGGTAGGTGCGCGTCTTCTGCTTGCGTCCGCGCTCGACGGCGGTCGCCGAGAACTCCGGGGAAATCTGATAGACGGTCTGCGTGATGACGCTTCCCTCGGTCGAGGCGAAGAACCGGTACTCGACGCGCTGGGAGACGAAACCGTCCGTCGAGAAGACTCCGGCCACCTTCTTCGCCTCCTCGCTCGCGCGGCGGAGGAGATCGAGCTTCTCGGCCACCGGGACCTGGAAGGGATCCTTCGAGATCGGCGTCACGTAGGAATCCGTGTAGGCGGGGACCGGCGCGAGGAGGACGGGCTCCCTGAGGAGCGGCGCGTTCGCCTTCGCGATGCCGACGGCGTCCCGAGCGGCGCGCGCGATCTCGTCCTTCGTGACGGCGTGCGAGGCCGAAAATCCCCAGGCTCCGGCCGAGAGGACACGGATCCCGAATCCGAACGTCTCGGAGTCGGAGACGGCCGGGACGTGGTTGAACTTCCCGGTCGCGAGGTCCGTCTGCGAGCGCAGCGTCACGACCTGGCTCCGGTAGCGGTTGATCCGCACGTCCGCGTACGTCGCGCCTTCCTTCTTCGCGCGCTCCAGGGCGAATGCCGCCAGCTCCCGCAGCTCCCCGGGAGGCGGCGTCGCCGCTTCCGACCGGGAGATCAGGAATTCGCCGGGGACGAGACCGAGCGTCGCCCAGGCCGCGGCGCCGGACGCGCAGCACTTCAGGAACTCGCGCCGGGATGGAGTCATGCGTCCTCCGAGGGAAACGATGCTAGCACCGGGTTTAGGCGCTGCCGGCCGGTTCCCGGGAACTCATTGGACGGGTTTCCGTATCAAAGGACGTGGGAGAGACCGTGAACGCCGCGATCGAGGTCCGGGGGCTTCGGAAGGACTACCGCGCGGGCCTGGGCGGCCGCGAGGTGAAAGCCCTCTCGGGCATCGACCTCGCGGTCCAGCCGGGAGAGCTGTTCGGTCTCCTCGGTCCGAACGGCGCCGGCAAGACGACGACCGTGAAGATCCTGCTCGGGCTAACGCATGCCACGGCCGGAAGCGCGTCGCTCCTGGGAAGATCCGTCGGCGATCCCGAGAGCCGGCGCCGTGTGGGATATCTGCCGGAAGGCCACCGTTTTCCCGGCTACCTCACCGCGCGCCAGACGCTGTCCATCTTCGGGAGGATGTCGGGCGTCGCCCCGCGTACGCTCGCGCCGCGGATCGAGGACCTGCTCTCGCGTCTGAAGCTGTCGGACTGGATCGACGTGAAGGTGAGGAAATTCTCCAAGGGCATGACGCAGCGCCTCGGCCTCGCGGCCGCGCTCGTCCACGAGCCCGACGTGCTCCTTCTGGACGAGCCGACGGACGGCGTCGATCCCGTGGGCCGGCGCGAGATCCGCGATCTCCTCAAGGCCGAGGCGGCAAAGGGGCGCGCGATCCTCCTGAACTCGCACCTCCTCTCCGAGATCGAGCTCACGTGCGACCGTGTCGCGGTCCTGCGCAACGGCAGGGTCGCCGCGATGGGGACGATCGAGGAGCTGACGAAGAGAGAAGAGAAGAAAGATTCTTCGAAGGGTTACAAGCTGGCGGCCTCGCCGATTTCCGAGGAGCTCCTCTCGGATTTCTTCGAAAGGGGAGCGAGCCCCGAGCGCGTGAACGGGCACGTGCGCGTCCTGGCCCGCGACGCGCAGCATCTGAATTCACTCATCGACGCCGCCCGCGCCCGCGGTGCGCTGCTGACGGAGCTCACGCCGGAAAAAAGCTCTTTGGAAGACGTTTTCGTGGACCTCGTGCGCGCGCCTGATTCGCCGGAGAAGGGGTCATGAGAGCCCTCGCCGCCAACATCGAAGAAGTCTTCCGCGAGGCCGCCGCGCGGTGGACGCTCGTCGCGTATTTCGCGCTGTCGTCTCTCTTCATCCTCCTCTTCGCGGTCGCCGTGAACCTCGACGTCGTGAACGGGGCGCTCGCCGGCGCGAAGATCTTCGGCCAGAACGTCCACATGGGCCGCGCGAGCGTGGACCTCGACAAGCTCGTCCTCGGCTTCGAGTCGGGCTTCGCCGGCTTCCTCTACGTCGTCGGGACGTTCCTCGCGATCTTCGCGACGGCGCACCTCGTGCCGCGCCTCCAGGAGAAGGGCACGGTGGATCTCTATCTTTCGCGACCCGTGGGCCGCGTGCCGCTCCTCCTCTCGCGCTACGCGGGGGGCATGCTCCTTTCGGCGTCGAACGTCGTCTACCTCCTCGGGGCGATGTGGCTCCTCGTCATCTGGAAGACGCACCTCGTGCACCCGCGCTTCTTCCTGGCGGCGGGGATCATCCTGTTCGGAATTGCCGCGCTCATGGCGTTCGCGTTCCTCGTCGGCACGCTGACGTCGTCGACGGCCGTCTCGATCATGGCGACGTTCGCGGTGTTCTTCCTCTCCGCGATCCTCGCGAATCACGACCGCATCGCAGCCGCGCTGTCCGCCGAGTGGGCGGCCACGCTCGTCCAGGCGCTCTACTGGATCTTCCCGAAGACGGCGCAGCTCGGCGCCGCCGTCGTCGCTCTCGTCATGGGCGACGAGGGGCCGCGGCGCATGCGCGACGCCCTCACGCTCCAGCCCTTCGTCACGACGGGCCTTTTCGGCGCCGTCTGCCTGGCCCTCGCATGCCTGAGATTCCGGAGAAAGGACTTCTGACCATGAAGCGACTCGCCGTTCTTCCGACCGCCCTCGCGTTCGCCGCAACCCTCGCGCTCCCGGCCGCCGCCAAGGGCGCCGACGACGCGCTTTCCCTCGTCCCGGCCGACGCGGCCTCGGTGGGCGTCATCCACGTCGCGGACCTCAGGACGAGCCCGCTCGCCGCGCGCCTCTTCTCGGACACGGACCACGTCTGCGCCGGCGGCGACGCCCAGCACTTCCTCGACGAGGCGCGCCTGAACCCGAAGGAGGACGTGGATCTCGTCGTCGCGGCCGGCTCGCCGAAGGGTGCGGGCGGAAGCGACGGCTGGGGCCTCGTGCTGTTCGAAGGCCGATTCGACCCCGCGCGTCTCTCGGCGGCGCTCGTCGAGAGGGGAGGGACGAAGAAATCCACCGCCGCAGGCGACTATTACCTCATCCCCGACCGCCATGCGGACGCGTCCGGCCACCGCGGCGGCCCGGCGGCGATCGCCTTCGCGAGCACGCATCTCGTCATCGCGGGCTCCGAGCCCGCCGTCGTCGCGGCGCTCGCGCAGCGGAGCGCGGGAGGCACCGGCTTCGCCTCGGGCGCGGGGCTGGGCCGACACCTTTCGCGCATCGATTCGGCCGCATCGGCGTGGGCTCTCGTGGACGTCTCGCGCATTCCGGCGAAGGACGCGACGCGGCATTCGCAGGCTCATGCCTCGGGCGACGACGCGGCGATGACACTCGTGTCCTCCATGAGATCCCTGCAGTTTCTGGCGCTCCAGGCGACCGCGAAGGGGGATGCCCTGAAGCTCGCCGCGACCGGCCTCGCGAGCGACGCCGAGACGGCCGGCCTCATGGAGGACGCGCTTCGGGGCGTGCTCGCGGCCTGGCGCCTCGCCGCGCAGGAGAAATCGCCGGAGACGGTCTCCGTGCTCCGCAAGTTCACGGTCGCACGCGACAAGGACACGGTCTCCATCAGCGGGACGCTTCCGGGCTCGGCGGTGCGGGCGCTCGCGGACAAGAAGCACGCCCGGGCCGACTGAGACCCAATTCCGAATGTCAGCTGGGAACGGGCGCTCCGGCGCCCGTTCTTTTTGTGTTAGGCGCGCCGAACAGGAGGACACTTCCGGGATAAAGATGCGCTCCTT
>DATGDV010000341.1:0-4982 GCA_035310685.1 Thermoanaerobaculia bacterium | reverse complement strand
AATCGCCCGATCCCGAGCTCTTCGCCGCGTCCGGGCTCTTCTCCTTCGAAGAATCCCCGGAATCCTTCTTCTCTTTCGAAGAATCCCCCGCCGTTTCGCCCTTCGTCCCGGCTCCGGCTTCGGTCGCGGCGCCGCCTTCCGCCACCTTCTCTTTCGAGGAATCTCCCTCTTTCTCCTTCGAAGAGTCCTCCGGCTTCTTTCCGGACTTCCCGTAGTCCGTCGAATAGAAGCCCGAGCCCTTGAACTGGACCGCCGGAGACGAAAGGAGCTTCGTCAGCAATCCGCCACAGTGAGGGCATTTCGTGGGAGGGGGATCGGAAAAGCGCAGGATGACCTCCGTCTTCCGCCCGCACGCGTTGCACTGGTATTCGTAGAGCGGCATGCCGTCAGTCCGCGGTGCCGCCGCCGGTCGCGGGAACGCTGCCGGAGCCCGTCTTCCACTGGATCTTCTTGATTCCGCTCGTCAGGATCTCGCGGCGCGCCACGAGGTGCAGCACCCAGAAAGCATAGATGAGCCTCGCGTTCGTCGAAACGTCGCAGGGGCCGGCGGTGATGAGGTCGCGGAGGCTGCGGCGCCCGTCCACGAGAGAAAGGAGCTTCAGCTCGCCCTCGCTCCAGGCGACGCCGGAGGCCTCGGCGGCGACCTCGCCCCGCTCGAAGACCGTCCAGGAGGGCCCGAGGCGCGAAACGACGCGCTTCGGATCGGGGAGCAGCCGGATGCCGTCGGCGATGGCCTGTGGCGTGGACAGATCGAGCTGAATGAGCTCATCCGTCCGGAATCTCCCGGCCTCGAAGGTCACCTCGCCCCTCTCCCACGAGAAGATCGAATAGAGGATGGCCTTCACCTGCTCGGTGACGATCTGGCGAAGCTGGTCCGGCGTGAGGACGCCCATCTCGACGAGAAGCTCGCCGTGGCGCTTGCCCTGCGACGCGTCGATCCGGCTCGTGGACACGCGAAGCTCTCCGGACGAGATGACCGCGCTTTTCTTCAGGTACGCGCCGAGCGAATCGTGAAGATCCGACGACGTCGCGAAGATCACGTTCCCACCCACGAGATAGATCTTCTTGACGACGTCGCCCGACGTGGCGGTGACGACCCCGGGGACGCGATGATGGTGAATCGTCCGGAGAATCTCCGGGAGCGGCTCTTCCGCGAGATCGCCCGTGTATTGAAACGGGGATTCCGTCACGTTCCGTGATTCTACTCACGGCGCCGTTCCAGCGCCTTGCTAGGATCGCGTCGTGATCGCGTTCGAGGAAGCCCTCGCGAACGTCGTGGGGGCGGCCACGCCGCTCACGGCCGTCGCAGTCTCCCTGGACGAGGCCGCAGGACGCGTCCTGGCCGAGGACGTCTCGGCGGACCTGCCCTTTCCGGCATTCGACATGACCGCCATGGACGGGTGGGCCGTGCGCGCCGCGGAGGTCGGCAAGGCGCCTTCGCTCCTCGCGCGCGCGGGAGCCGGGGGCGCCGGGCGCACGACGGGCCCGCTTCCCGCGGGCGGCGCATGGAAGGTGATGACGGGCGCCCCGATGCCGTCCGGGAGCGATGCGGTCGTTCCCGTCGAGGACGCGGCCGAGCTCGATTCGGGGAGCGTGCGGCTCGACATTGCGCCGCGCGCCGGCGCGCACGTCCGCGTCCACGGAGAGGTCTTCCAGAAGGGCGCGCTCCTTCTGCCGGCGGGCCGCCGTCTCACCCCCGCGGACCTCGTCCTGGCCGCAGCGGCCGGGCGCGCGACGCTGCGGGTGGCGCGCCCGATCCGGGCCTCGGTGCTCGTGACCGGAGACGAAATCGTCGCGCCCGGGGCGACGCCCGGCCCCGCGCAGATCCGGAACACGAACGGACCGCTTCTCGTCGCCGCGCTGAGACGGGCCGGCGCCCTCGTCACGGACCTCGGCGTCGCGCGCGACACGGAGGAATCTCTCGTCCGGGCGCTGCGCGGCGCCCTCGACCGCGGCGACGATCTTCTCCTCACGACGGGCGGCGTCTCCGCCGGCGACTACGACTACGTCGCGACGGCTCTCGAGAAGGCGGGCGCCTCCATTCGCTTCCACAGGGTCGCGATCCGGCCGGCGAAGCCCGTGCTCTTCGCGACGCGAGGGGCCACCCTCGTCTTCGGCCTGCCCGGGAACCCGGTCTCGGCGGCCGTGGGGTTCGACTTTCTCGTGAGACCTGCTCTGAGATCCGCGGCCGGGATCCGGCCGGCGCTGCCTGCTCCGCTGCCGGCTCGCCTTGCCGCCCCCGTCCGGAACAAGGGGCCGCGCCTCGCGTTCCATCCGGCGTCGCTCTCGCTGCGAGACGGCGTGGAGATCGTGGAGCCCATCGCGACGAAGGGCAGTCACGACGTCCTCGCCCACGCGCGGGCGAACGTCTTCCTCGAGCTCGGGCCGGGATCGTCGTTCGAGACCGGCGATCTCGTTCCGGCGCACCGCGGCTCTCCGGAGAGCACGTTTTGAAGGGTCGGCGCGTCGGCGTGACCGGCCTCGGCTGCCTCACGCCGATCGGAAACGGCGTGCGCGCCTTCACCGAAGGGCTTCGGGCCGGACGCTCCGGCGTCTCGCGCATCACGCTGTTCGACCCGGCCTCTCTCGAGGTGCCGATCGCGGCCGAGGTGAAGGGCTTCGACCCGGAGTCCCAACTGAGCGCGAAGGAGCTCCGGCACGTCGGGCGCGTCGTCCCGCTCTCGCTCGCCGCCGCCGGGGAGGCGCTCTTGGGGGCGGGGATCGAGACGGAGAAGCTGTCCCTGGAGGAACGGCGCGGGATCGCGGTCGTCTTCGGCACGGGCGGCGGCGCCGTCGATTTCTTCGAGCGCATGTACGGCCACTGGTACCGCGGAGACCTGAAGAAGGCCTCCGTGTACTCGATCCCGACCGGCACGATGGGGACGCTCTCCTCGGAGATCTCGATGCGTTTCGGCCTCAAGGGCCGGTCTCACGTGATCACGACGGGCTGCACGTCCTCGGCCGACGCGCTCGCGTACGCGGCGCGGCTCGTCGCGTGGGGCGACGAGGACCTCGTCCTCACGGGCGGCGCCGACGCCGTCATCACGCCCGGAATCATGACGGGGTTCTCCCTCATGCAGATCCTCTCCACGGCCCGCGTGGACGCCCCGTCGACGGCGAGCCGCCCGTTCGACGCGGAGCGGGACGGTTTCGTCCTCGGCGAGGGAGCCTGGATGTTCGTCCTCGAGCCGCTCGAGCGGGCGCGCGCGCGCGGCGCGAAGGTGCTCGCCGAGGTCTGCGGCTACGGCACCACCTGCGACGCGCACCACCGCGTGCGCCTCGACGAGTCCGGAGAGGAGCCGGCGCGGGCGATGCGCGAGGCGCTCGCCGACGCCAGGATCTCCGCCGAGGACGTCGGCTACGTGCAGTATCACGGCACGTCCACGCAGCTCAACGACCGCATCGAGACGCGCGCGACGAAGAAGGCGCTCGGCGACGCGGCGGCGCGCATCCCCGGCAGCAGCGTGAAGAGCCAGATCGGGCACCCGCAGGGCGCGTCGGGAGCGGCCGGGCTCGCCGCCACGATGCTCGGAATGCAGTGCGGCTTCCTCCCGCCGACGATCAATCTCGAGTCCCCGGATCCGGAGTGCGATCTCGACTACGTTCCGAACGCGGCACGGCCCGCCCACGTCGAGTTCGCTCTCTGCAACGGGATCGCCTTCGGATCGAAGAACTCCGCGCTCGTCCTCCGGAACGGGCGATCTCTCTGAGGCAGGGGCGTTGAGCTTCTGGGTTCCCCGCCGCCGCCCCGAACCCGAGCTCCTCGACGGCGCCGACGTCCCCGCCCGCGAGGCGGAGGCGAGCCTCGCGGACATCGAGTGGGTGCACCTCAGGCTCGGCGGCCGGGCGCTCGTCCGGAGTCGACTCCAGCCGCTTTTCGCGGCGCTGGCCGGGCGGAAGGAGACGCTCGAGGTCCTCGACCTCGGCTGCGGCTCGGGTCACGTGGGCCGCGACCTCCAGGCGGCCGCCGCCGAGGCGGGCGTCCACGTGCGCGTTTTCGGCCTCGACCGAAAGGCATCTCACGCGCGGCTCTCTGCGCGCGGAACCACCGTCGTCGCAGACGCGTTCCGGCTTCCGTTCCCCGACCGAGGAGTGGACGTCGTCTTCTCGACGCTGTTTCTGCACCACTTCTCCCCCGCCGAGGCGGCGGCGCTCCTCGCGGAAGCGCGCCGGGTCGCCGCCTCCAGCGTCCTCGCGCTCGACCTCACGCGCCACCGCCTCGCGATTGCCGTGATCTCCATGGTGGGGCCCGTCGCCTTCCGGAGCCGGCTCTCCGTCGCCGACGGAAAGACCTCCGTGAGGCAGGCCTACACGCCTGACGAGATCGCCGCGATCGCCGCGCCGATCCTGCCGGGCGCGCGCGTGACGAAGACCTCGCCCTTCGCCTGGGAGCTCCTCTGGAGGCGCCCGTGAAGGAGGATTGCGACGTCGCCGTCGTCGGCGGGAGCCTCGCGGGCTCTGCGGCGGCATGCGCCCTGGCGCGCACGGGAGCGCGCGTCGTCGTCCTCGAGAAGGCGCACTTCCCGCGCGAGAAAGTCTGCGGTTGCTTCCTCTCGCACGAAGCGCTGCCGGTGCTCGCCAGGATGGAATTCGGAGAAGAGCTCGGAAACAACGGAGCGGAGACGATCACGCACTTCCGACTCGTCCGGCGCGACGGCGCCGCCGTGGAGGCCGAGCTCCCGAAACCCGTGATGTCGATTTCACGGAGCCGTCTGGATTCCCTCGCGGCCTGCGCCGCCCAGCGCGCAGGCGCCGAAATGCGATTCGGCGCCACCGTCCTGTCCCTGGAAGGAGATCTTCGGGAAGGCTTCCGCATCAAGGGACCCGGTTGGGAGCTGAGCGCACGCGCGGCGGTGGGCGCATGGGGACGCTACAGTCCGCTGGACGGACGCCTCGGTCGAGCTTTCATTCGAAGAAAATCCTTCTTGTTCGGCTTTGGAAAGCAGTTCATTGGCCTCGGCGAACGCCTCTCTGGCCGCGCG
>DATGDV010000340.1:0-11085 GCA_035310685.1 Thermoanaerobaculia bacterium | reverse complement strand
CCGAAGCTCGCGTAACGCGTCGTGTCGTACGAGAACCCGACGCCCGCGGTCGGCACGTTGTCCGAGCGCGCGTTGAACACGAACTGCTGCGTCCCGTCGAGGTTCGTGACGGCCAACGGGACGTCGAGGGAGCGGCTCACGAAGCCGACGTTTCCCTCCAGCCGCGTGTAACGGGAGATCGGGTAATAACCGTTCACGGAGATCCCGGTGTTGCGCGCGATGCGCTGGTCGCGGGCGAAGTCGCCGGTCTGGTAGTTGTAGGCGTAGAAATAGCTGCGGTCGTCGTAGGCCTGGAGCCCCCACTGGAAGCGTCTGGCGATGTTGAAGTAGCCGATCCGGAAGTTCGAGAACGTGGAGACCGAGTCGAACTGGAAGAACGCGCGCCGGTCGCCGAGGTAATCCGAGAAGGACAGGAGGACCTGCGACACGAACGTCTGGTCGGAGTTGATTCCGGCGAGGACCTGCGCGTTGTCGAGGAACATCTTGAACTTCGGGCGCGAGAGCTTCTCGGGGTCGACCGCGACCTCCACGGCCGGCACGAAACCGGCCGTGCCGCCCGCCTTGACGGGGGCGGGCGGCAGCGCCTTTTCGTCGAGCTTCCGGAAGGGCTTTTTCGCGTCGGCGGCGTAGAGCTGGAAGCGAAGCCCCTGAAAGCCCGAAAAGACGATCTTCTCCTGGCCGTCCGGGCCGACGAACGCCGCGGGGCCGAGGGCGGCGCCGATCACGTCCGTGTACTGGTAGATCTCGCCGGACGCGAGATCCTGCCCGTAGATGTTGTAGATGCCGCCGCGCGAGGACGTGTAATAGATCCGCTTGCCGTCGGGCGAGAACGAGGGGTCCTCGTCGTTGCCGTCGCCCCACGTGACCTGCTCGAGCTTCGCCGGGTCGTCGATCGGGAAACGGACGATCTTCGAGAACCCTCCGACGATCTTGCTGTGATAGATGTACTTGCCGTCGGGCGAGAAGACGGGTGCCTCGTCGTACTCGGGATCGTTCGTGAGGTTCCGCACCGCCTTCGACTTCAGGTCGAGGAGAAAGATGTCGCGGCTGTTGCCCTCGACGCCGGAGAACACGATGGACGTACCGTCCGGCGACCAGGACGGCGCGAGCGGCACGTCGGGCGCGACCGAGATGCGCTCGAGGAGGCCGCCGCCGCGCGCCGAGAAGATCAGGAGCTTGCGCCCGCGCTCCTGACGGCCGAACACGGCAATGCGGTCGCCGTCGGGCGCGAAGGAGAGATCCCGGCCGCTCTCGGGGCCCGCCGTGAGGTATTGGCCGACGATGTACTCGTACTTCGTCGTGCGGCCCGCCGAGAGGTTCTTGTAGAGCTTGCGGTCGCGGACGGACAAGAGCGCGATGTCCACGTCGCCCTTGTACGTCGTGAGCGTCGCGACGAAATCTCCGGACGGGGACGGCGCCGCGCCGATCTCGAAGGACTCGCGCCCGTAGGGCCCGACGCGGAAGCGCTCGCCGTACTCCGAAGCCTCGCCCTTGACGGCGAGGAGCGGGAGGTACTTCCGCCGGAGATACCGCCGGAACTTCAGGTCGAAGTCGTCGGGCTGGATCTCGAAGGCGCGCCGGAGGGCGACGGCGACGTCGCGTCCGAGGAAGGACCGGTATTCGAAGAGGAAGTCGCGAACCGCGTCCTTGCCCCACTCGGCCTCCATGAAGTCGTAGACCGCATGCCCGTACCGGTACGCCGCGTAGCCTTCGATCGAGACCTTCGTGATCGGGGGGATGAGGTCCTGGTTGACGGCGTCCCGCAGGAACATCCGGTCCTTGTCGTCCTCGTCGTTGCCGTAGTACGAGGCCATGCCCTCCACGACCCAGGTCGGAACGTTCGCGGTGAGCGCGCGTCCGAGCCGCCCGCCGAAAAGGATCTCGTACTGGAAGACGTGCGTCAGCTCGTGCTGGATCAGCGCCTGCAGCCTCTCGTC
The DNA here is from genome assembly GCA_035310685.1 of Thermoanaerobaculia bacterium. GTDB lineage: Bacteria > Acidobacteriota > Thermoanaerobaculia > UBA5066 > UBA5066 > Fen-183. Next base: position 9,148 of record DATGDV010000340.1, on the reverse strand, counting down.
GGGCAGGTCGATGGGGAGGACCATGCGGTTGCGCGCCGGCTCGGCGAACGCGCCGACCCCCTCCGGGATGAAGTTGAGCTCGATGTTGTTCTGCTCGAATTCGGAGTGCGTCGCGTAGTAGATGATCGGGATGCGCTTCGGAATCTGGTAGTTCAGCCGGCGCGACAGCTCGTCGTACGCGGATTCCGCCATCGAGACGATCTTCTGGAGCGTGTGGCGCTCGCGCGAGTAATGAAAGACGTCGAAGTGCGTGGACTGGTAGATCGACCAGTCGAACTGGTCGTAGACGATCTTGTTCTGCCCGGCCGACCGGGCGCCGCGCGCGAAGACGAGGGCGCCGGCGAGAAGGACGCCGGCCGCGAGCGTCCGGGGAAGGCGGGAGCGCGCACTAGTCGAAGACATAACGGTTCGCCTCCCGCTCCCGCACGACGAAGAGACCGAGGAGCTGGTTCTCGAGGGAGAAGAGATTCTCGAAAAGGCCCACGAGCTCGTCGACGCGCGCCTTGCTCTTCTCTTTCGTGTCCCGGAAGTTCTCCTGGAAGAGCTTCGCGCCGGTATGCCCGTCGATCGCGACGACCGTCACGTCGAACGTGAAGCCCGTGGACTCCACGAGGACCTGGCGGTAATACATCCGGCCGTCGATGGCGCTTCGGTACTCCTCGTTGCGGTAGCCCGACTTGTTCTCGACGCGGAAGTCCACGACTCCCGTCAGGAGGATGTCGGCCCCGGTTCGGCCGCCAACGCCGCGCCAGAAGTCGCCGGCCTCGCCGAGCTCCTTGAGGTTCTGCGTCGGAAGGCGTACGTCCTGGGGCATCGTGACGATCGTCATCTTCGTGCGCTTGGCGAGCTGCTTGCCGAGGTAGCGCCGGAACTCGGCGTCCAGGTCGAGGTCCTTGTAGCGCGGCGCATCCTTCTTGTCGGAGAGCTTCGAGGCGACGAGAAAAGGCGCGAGAGAGATCCGCTCGCGTCCCGTCACGGCGAGCTTCGGGCGCAGCGGAAGCTTGAGCTTGACCTCCCGGGTGCCGCTCGAGCACGCCGGGGCGAGGACGGCGAAGGCGACGACGAGAGCGACGGCAGAAGCCGCCCGCGTGGCGGCCGGGGCGCGCCTCATCGCGGCCCCGAAGGCGGCGCGGGGGGGCCGGGCGTCGGCGCCGGCGGCGGGGCCGGCGGATTCTGCGCGGGCGGCGGCACGGGAGACCCGGGCGAGTCGCCGGAGGGGACGGTGCCGACCGACGGCGGGACTTTGGGAGGCTCTGCCGAGGCGGGCTTTTCGGGCGCCGGCGGGGGAGAAGGCCGGACGGCGGGGCTGGTGCTGGACGGCGCAGGCAGAGACGAGGCGCGTTGGACGGAGGTGTAGTACTCGGCGAAGCGCGCGTAATTGCGCTTGATCTTCTGGTCCTGCGGCGCGAGCTCCAGAGCCCTCTTGTAGGCGGCCAAGGCACGCGAGGTCTCGCCGACGCTCTCGTATGCCACGCCGAGGTTGTTCTGGATCTCGGCGCTGTTCGGATGGAGCGAAGCCGCCTTCTCGTAACGGAACAGCGCTTCCCGCCAGAAGCCTTTGCGCGCCATCTGGCTTCCGTAGGCGTTCTGCTCCTTCCACGCGGTGCCTTCCTTGGACGACGAACACGCGGGCGCCCCGGCGGCGGCGACGGCCACGAGAAGCGCTGCGGCAGGTCCGGGGCGGCGCGTCACGGCGAGGTCGGGCATTATAGACATCGAAGAGACTTCTTCTCAGAGCAAGAGAGGTGCCGCATGGACGGCGCGGCGGGCGATGCCCGGACAGGACTCATCTGGGCCCGGAACGGGCGCGGAAGGGCGGCCCGTGCGCTCCGGACGCTCCTTCTCTCGGCCGGATCGCCCGCGGCCGTGCGCGCGCTGTCCCCGGAAGTGGCCGCCCGGATCGCGGGCGAGGAAGTCTCGATCGTGTCGCCGCTCTTCGCGGCAGGCGAGGGTCGAGAGATCCGGGAAGACGTGAGGCGGCTCACGGAATCCGGAGCACGCGTCCTTTTCCTGACGGATGCCGGCTACCCCGCCCTCCTGCGCGAGATCCACGATCCGCCGCCCGTTCTCTTCGCGCGCGGCGCCCCGTACCCGGACGCGCCGACGATCGCCGTCGTCGGAGCGCGCCGCGCCTCGCGCGCGGGGCTCGAAGCGGCCCGGGCGCTCGGAGCACAGCTGGCCGAGGCCGGCGTGACGGTCGTCTCGGGCTTCGCCCGGGGCGTCGACGCGGCCGCCCATCGCGCGGCGCTCGGGGCGGGAGGGAGAACCGTCGCCGTCCTCGGCTGCGGCGTGGACGTCTGCTATCCGCCCGAGCAGAAAGATCTTCTCGAGGCTCTTCTCGCCTCCGGACCCGCGCTCTCCGAGTTTCCGATGGGCACGGACCCCGAGCCCTGGAACTTCCCGGTCCGTAACCGCATTCTCGCGGGGCTCGCGCGCATCGTGTGCGTCGTCGAGGCGGCGGAAAAGAGCGGCTCCTTGATCACCGCCCGCTACGCGACGGGCTACGGCCGCGACGTGGCGGCCGTTCCGGGCTCGATCCTTTCTCCGGGCGCCGCCGGGTCGAACGCCCTTCTCAAGGACGGCGCGATCCTCGTGAGGAACGCGGACGACCTCCTCGCGGAGCTGCCCGAGGAGGAGAGGAGGCGCTTGAGGCGGCACGTCGCCCCGCGCGAGGACGCGGCGGCGGGGGTCCATCTCTCCCCGGACGCCGCGGCGCTCCACGCCGCTCTCGACTCCGACGAGCCGAAGGATGCGGAGGTGCTCCTTTCCGCCACGGGGCTCGACGCCGCGCGCTTTTCGGCGGCCCTCGTCCACCTCGAGCTGGAGGGCCTCGTGACGGTTCTTCCGGGGGCCCTGTTCGTCCGGCCGCGGGCAAGGAGTTGACAGCCGTGGCATCGTGACGGCGGTTCATGCCGAAATCTCTCGTCATCGTCGAGTCCCCCGCGAAAGCCGCAACCCTCGGAAAGTTCCTCGGCAGGGACTTCTCCGTCATGGCGTGCTACGGCCACGTCCGCGACCTCGAGAAGAAAGGGATCGCGGTGGACCGCGCTCGCGGCTACGCCCCTTCGTACGAGATCCTGCCCGGCAAGGAGCGGACGGTCCAGGACCTGAGAAAAGCCGCGAAGGGCGCCGAAACGATCTATCTCGCAGCGGACCCGGACCGGGAAGGGGAGGCGATCTGCTGGCATCTGCAGGAGATCCTCAAGCCGGGCCTCCCGAAGACGAAATTCCACCGGGCCGAGTTCCACGAGATCACGAAGGCGGCCGTGACGCGCGCGATCTCCCATCCGGGCGTGATCGACCAGGACCGCGTCGACGCGCAGCAGGCCCGCCGGGTCATCGACCGGCTCGTCGGCTACGAGGTTTCGGACCTCCTCTGGTCGAAGGTCTGGCGGGGGCTCTCGGCTGGGCGCGTGCAGACGGTCACGCTGCGCATCATCGTCGAGCGCGAGAGCGAGCGCGAGCGCTTCGTTCCGGTTCCGTACTTCTCCCTCCCCGTCACCTTGAGGAAAGGGAACGCCGAGTTCCCGGCGCGCCTCGCCGTGTGGCGCGGCGAGAAACTGAAGTTCGACGGGACGGACCCGCGCCTTTCGACGAACGAACAGGCGGAAGAGGCGCGCGCGCACGTCGCGGACGCGGTGCTCCGGGTCGTGAAGGTCGAGGCGAAGGAGCGGAAAGGGAGCGCTCCGCCGCCGTTCACGACGTCCAAGCTCCAGCAGGGCGCCGCGCGCGCGGGCTTCAGCGTGCGGCGGACGATGCAGATCGCGCAGCGCCTTTACGAAGGCAAGACGATCGGGAAGAGCGGCACGATCGGCCTCATCACGTACATGCGCACGGACTCGACGCGCACGGCCGAGGAGGCGCTCGTCGCGGTCCGCGAGTTCATCGGCAGAACGTACGGCGCCTCCGCCCTCCCCGAGGAGGCGCGGCGCTTCCGCCAGAAGAAGGACGTTCAGGACGCGCACGAGGCGATCCGGCCCACGTCGCTCGACTTTCCGCCGGAGGCGATCGCCCGCTACCTGGCTCCCGACGAGCTGAAGCTCTACAGGCTCATCTGGAACCGTTTCGTCGCGTCCCAGATGGGTCCCTCCGTCTCGGAAGTGACGTCCGTCGAGATCGACGCCGTCAAGGGCGGCGAGACGGCGGGACTCCGAGCCTCCGGCACGGTCCTCAAGGACCCGGGGTGGCTGCGCGTCTACGAGAAGGAGGCCGAGCCGGACGCGGAGGAACGGGAGAGAGCGGAGACGAACGGCGAGCCGGCGGACGAGGACGACCGGGTGCGCCTGCCGGCCCTCGCCGAGGGCGACCCGCTGAATCTCGTCGCGGTCGCCGCCGAGGGGCACGAGACGCAGCCGCCTCCGCGGTTCAACGAGGCTTCGCTTGTGAAGTTCCTCGAGGAGAACGGCATCGGACGCCCCTCCACGTATGCCGAGATCATGCGGAAGATCGAGGATCGCGAGTACGTGAGAAAGAAAGACCGCCGTTTCACGCCGACACCTCTCGGGCGCGTCGTCGTCGACCTCATGCGCGAGGGCTTCGACGACTTCTTCCAGACGGAGTACACGGCGAAGATGGAAGAGGAGCTCGACGAAGTCGAGGAGGGAAAGCTCGACTGGCGGAAGGCGCTCGCGGAGTTCGACGGCAAGTTCGTGAAGGATCGCGACAAGGCGAAGAAGAAGATGGTCTCGCTCAAGGCGGGGCTGCCTCTGGCGGAGGTGAGGAAGCGCTTCATCGACTTCCGCCTCACGAACGACCCCGGCGACGCGTGCCCGAAGAGCGGTCATCCGCTGAAGCTCCGGATGGGGAAGGCGGGCCTCTTCATCGCCTGCAGCGGGTATCCCGAATGCGACTTCACGCAGGACATCCCCGAGGTCGAGGAAGACGAAATCGACGCGACCGAGCTCGAGGGGCAGACGTGCGAGGAATGCGGCAGCCCGATGAAGCTCCGCACGGGCCGGAACGGGTCCAGCTTCCTCGGATGCACGGCCTATCCCGTCTGCCGAAATACCGTGCCCGTAAAGGTCGCGGGAGGGAAGGCCGAAGCGAAGCCCGACGTCCCGACCGGCGAGAAATGCCCGAGCTGCGGCCATCCCCTCGTGACGCGGCACGGGCGCTTCGGCGACTACGTCTCGTGCTCGAACTACCCCGCGTGCCGCTTCAAGCCGCCCAAGCCCGTGACGCTCACGGGCGTGAAGTGCCCGAAGTGCGGGACGGGCGACATCCTGGTGAGGCGCGGACGCTTCGGGCCGTTCTACGGCTGTTCGAACTATCCCGCATGCGACAGGAACTTCCGGGCGCGGCCCGTCCCGAAGACGTGTCCGAAGTGCGAAGCGCCGTACCTTCTCGTGCGCGACCGCAAGGCGGGCCCGTTCTACGTCTGCGAGACGGAAGGCTGCGGCCTCGACGTTCCCGCCGGGGACCTCGAGCTCTACCAGCCGGCGACGCGCATCCCGGAGGGCGCGCTCGAAGCGGCGATCGCCGAAGCGCGCGCCCCGGCCCCCGCCAAGGGCGCGAAGAAGCGCGCGCCGCGCCCGCACGCCGCAGAACCTGCCCCGGCCGAAGGGACGGCTTCCGGGGAGACCTCGAAGGCCAGGACGTCGAAGCCCGTTCGCGGGAGGAAGCGCTGATCCAAGGCGGATGGAATCTTTCGAGCCCGAGGCCGGTTAGACGTCGAGCTCGCCCCGCATCATCAGGACGGCGCTTCCCTCGACGCGGACCCCCGACGGGCGGTCGCCGTCGAGGAGGACCGTCACGTCCAGCTCCGACGGCCGGCCCATCTCGACCCCCTGGTCGATCGTGAACCGGCCCCGCCCCCCGGCGACGCCTCCCGGCACCACGCCATGGAGAGCGAGATAGACGCCGACCGGCCCGGCGGCCGAGCCCGTTGCGGGATCCTCCGGCACACCCGCGCCCGGCGCGAACATGCGCGCCCGGACTCGACTCCCCCCGGCGGCCTCGTCGAGCGCAAAGAAGAAGAGGCCGAGAACCGAGAGCTCCCGCTCGATGTGGTTGAGCATCCGGGTGTCCGCGAGAGCGGAGGCCACGGCCCCGACGGACTCGAGCGGGACCATGAGGAACGTGTTTCCGGTCCCGACGGCCTGCGGGGGGAGCGAGGGGTGCAGCGCGTCGAACGGCACCCCGAGCGCCGCCGCGATCTTTCCCTTCACGTCGTCCCGCGTCACGGGCTCCCTCCACTCCGGACGCCCCTGCTGCATCCGCACGCGCGAGACGAGCCCGTCCTTCTTGAGGAGCTCGAGGCCGAGCGGGCCGAACCCGACCTCGATCGTGACGGGATGGACGCCATCGGGCGCGTCCGCCGCCACCTTTCCGAGAGAAGCCATGACGACGGCTGTGCCGACGGTCGGGTGTCCGGCGTAGGGAATCTCCTTCACCGGCACGAAGGTGCGCTGGAGATACGCGTGCTTCGGGTCGGCGGGCGGCAGGACGAACGTCGACTCCGAGTAGTTGATCTCGCGTGCGACGGCCTGCATCCTCTCGGGCGTCAAACCGCGCGCGTCCGGGACGACGAGAAGCTGGTTGCCCGTGAAAGGTCGGTCCGTGAAGACGTCGCACGTGACGAACGAGACTTTCATGCCGGCGACGTTACCGCCCTCAGGCAGGTCCGAAAACGGCAAAGGCCGACCATCGGGAGCGCGCGGTCGAGGGCGCCGAGGAGCGGGTAGGGGCTCGCGGAGAAGAAAAGGTCCTCCACCCGGAACCCCGCTTCTTCGACGAGCGCGACGACACGCGCGGCCGGCCGGACTGCGATGTGGTCCTCCTGCTGGAGGAAGGGCACGGTCGCCTTGATCCGTTCGGCCCAGTGCGTCGCGTTCGGCGTGTAGATCGCGAGGGCACCGCCCGGCCGAAGGACTTCTCGCGCGCCCGAGAGGCACGGGACGAGCACGTCGTCCGCCGCGTGCTCGACGAAGTCCGCGAGGAGGACGACGTCGAAGGGGCCGCCCGGGACATCGGAGAGGTTTCGGGCGTCTTCTTCCTCGAACCTCACGTTCGGAATCGCGAGGGACGCGAGTCGCTCTCGCGCCGCCGAGACCGCGACGTTCGCCGCGTCGATCCCCACGATTTCCGCGACCCGCGGCGCGAGGAAGAACGCCGTGTCGCCGCGTGCGGACCCGACCTCCAGAACGCGCGTGGACGCGGACGGCCGCACGAGCCTCAGGAGCGCCGCGTCGCGCTCCTCGTACTTGCGCCGGTTCCTCAGGAACCAGTGCGGGCGGTACATCCGCCGGTAATAGCCGGGCCCGTAGACGTCGGCGTTCGGCGCGAACCGTTCCGGCGCGTCGGTCACGGCTTCACGGCCCTCAGGAGGATGCGGTACCGGAACGTCTCTCCGACGAGCGGAAGAGGCGCGAGCGCGGCCTCGACCCACCGCACGCCGGGAAAAGGCGAGACGGAGTACGTGTCGAGCTCGATGCGAAAGCCCGCGACAGAGAGAAAACGGCGGTACGCGCCGGCTCTTCGGACGGCGATGTGCTGCGGAAACTGCCGGAGGAGAACGTCGTGCGCCTTGAGGCGCTCGACGTAATGCGCGCGGTCCGGAGTGTAGAGGCCGAGGCCGCCGCCCTTCCTGAGGACGCGCCGGCACTCCGCGAGCATGGCCGCGAGCGTCGGATCGTCGATGTGCTCGACGAGGTCGATGGCGGCGACGGCGTCGAACGAGGCGTCGGCAAAGGCCGACAGGTTCGCCACGTCCGCCTTCACGAAGCGGACGTTCGAGAGGCCGCGGCGCGCGCGGCCGGCCTCGGCGAGTCGGAGCGCCTCGTCGGAGGCGTCCACGCCCACGCCCTCCCTGGCGTGCGCCGCGAGGAGGAACGAAACGTCGCCGCGTGCCGAGCCCAGTTCGAGAACGCGGTCCGAAACCTTCGGCGCGACGACCCGCAGCGTGTCGCGGTTTCGCTCCGCGTACTTGCGTCTCGGGTTCGTGAACCAGTGGCTCTTGTGCAGCCCCTCGAAGTAGCCGCGGTCGTAGAGGCGCTCCTCGAACGTCACGCGCCCAGTCTAGCGGCGCCCCGCGCCGTTTCGTCCGGCAGAACGGACGGCCGGTCAGCGCACGGCGCCCTGGACGACGAGCTCCACGCGGCGGTTTTCGCTTCGACCGGCAGGCGTCGCGTTGCTCGCGACGGGCTTCGTCGCCGCGTAGCCGTGCGTCTCGATGCGGTCCGGCGAGACTCCATGCGCGACGAGGATCGCCTTCACTGCTTCGGCCCTCAGCGCCGAGAGCTTCTCGTTCGTGGCGACCGACCCGGTCGAATCCGTGTGGCCCTCGACGATGAGCTTGCGCTCCGGCGCTCCCGCGAGCGCTTCACCGATCCGCGCCACGCGCTCGGCGGCGCCCTTCTTCACGTCGGCGCGCCCCGTGTCGAAATACACGCTGCCCGGGAGCGTGAGGACGATGCCGCGCGCCTCGACGCGGGCGGACTGCTCGATCGCCTGGAGGCGCGCCAGGAGATCCCCCTGGGTCTTTTCGCGGGCCGCGGCCTCCTCGGCCTCGCGGCGGGCGCGGTCTGCGCGGGCGCGCTCCGCGTCCGCCGTCCGGCGCGCCGCGGCGACCTGTTCCTCGGCAGCCCTTCGCGCGGCGTCGGCGGCCTTCTTCTGCTCCTCGATCTGGGCCCTCAGGGACTCCATCTGTGCCTGCTGCTGCTGCTCGGCCGTCTTCTGCCGTTCCGCGTCGAGCTGCGCCTGGAGAGCCCGTACGCGCTCGTCCGCCGCCTGCTGCTCCGCCGCGCGGGCCCGCGAGGCGGCCTCCATGCGCTCGCTCTCCGCGCGCGCCCGAGCCTCCGCCTCGAGGCGTCCCCTCTCGGCGTCCGACTGGGCGCGCGCGGCCAGCGCCTTGATCTCGGCGTCGCGTACCGTGACCTCCAGCTCGGCCCGGCGTCTCGTTCCGGCCTCCAACGACAACCGCGCGCTTCGCGCGATGGCCCGGTACTGCGCGTCGCGGGCCTCCGTCTCGGCGAGTCGGGCGTAGTGCACGCACGCCTCGAGGTTTCCCGAAGCCCTGAAGGTGTTCTCGGCGTTCGCAAGATGGGCCTGTGCGGCCGCGAGCAGGTCCGGGGCTCCCTCCTGGGCTCCGGCGTTCATCGCGTCCTGGATCGCGAGGCGTGCGTCGCGCAGCTCGGTGGGCTCCGGACCT
>DATGDV010000339.1:0-3583 GCA_035310685.1 Thermoanaerobaculia bacterium | reverse complement strand
ACGCCGGTGAAGCTCGCCTCGTACTTCTTCGCGAGCTGGATCGCGATGCTCCCGGGCACGCTCGCCTACGTCTACTTCGGCTCCGCCCTCGGAGACGTGACGGGAAGCGCGACGGCGCTCCAGAAGACGATCAAGATCGGCCTCGCGGTCGCCGCCGTCGTCGCCACGATCTTCATCGCACGGATCGCGGCGAGGGCGATCCGGAACGCGGGAATCGACGAGCCGAAGGCCCCGGCGGCCGGCCCTACTTGACGCTGTCGGAGAGAACCGAGACCGTCTGGATCTCCGGCGGCAGGTGCGAGACGTCGTCGAGAAGGAGAGCGGTCGCCGGCGCCGAGCCGTCCCATTCGAAGGCGGAGAGGGAGCCGTTCCGCTGGCGGATCTCGTCCATCCGCCCGAGCTCCCGTCCGAGAAGCCTCGTCATGAGGATGCGGTTGAAGCGCCCGTGCGCGACGATCAGCGGGGCGTGCGCTCCCGAGGCCCGCAGGCGGGCGAGAAAGCGATCGGCGCGGACGGCCGTGCGCGCGGGCGACTCCCCTCCCGAGGGCGACACGTCCGTCTCGCCCGCGCGCCATCGCGCCCTCACGCCGGAGACTTCCTTCTCGATGGCCCCGGTGAAGGGCCGGCCCGACCAGACGCCCCAGTCGAACTCGACGAGGTCGGCATCCAGCGACACCGGGAGACCGAGAGGAGCTGCCACGATCGCGGCGGTCTCGCGCGCGCGGATCAGCGGGCTGGCCCACACGGCGTCGATCGCGTCCCGTGCGAGACGGATCGCGAGGTACTCCGCCTGGCGGCTCCCGCGCGCCGAAAGAGGCGTGTCGAAGCGGGAACCCTGCAGCGAGCCGGCGAAATTGCCCTCGCTCTCGCCATGCCTCGCGATCCTGACGAGCATGGGGCCGCATTCTATGGGAAGCGGGGCCCCGTATGATTCCGGAGTCGATGCGTACCGCCGCTCGCGACTTTCACGACGTCGTCGGAGCCATCTCCGACGACGCGGTCCGCGCGCTCTTCTCGCAGCAGTTCCTCCTCGCGACCGAGATCTACGACGAGCTCGTGGACGCGGCCTGCTGGAAGATCCTCGGCGACATCGGCGCGCGCCCCGCGCCCGGGGAGGAGAAAGACGAAGAGGGGATTCTTGCTCGATACCCCTCGCGTACGCACGCGGCTCTTCGATACATGTTCGAGAAGCTGGCCGCGAGCGGATATTTGCTTAGAAGGGTGAGTGAGGGAACGGCGACGGGAACCGTCGTGGCAACTCCCGACGCCGCAGCACCCATCCACCTTCTAAGAAAATCCACCACAGCCCCCGCCCCACCGGCAGCAAGAAACGCACGGGAGCAAAAGGATCCTCCGAGAACCACCATCGCACTCGCCGAGACGCCGCAGGCGCGGAGACCGCCTCCGTCCGTAGGTTCCCTCGCCGCCGAGCTCGCGGCGACCGAGCCCGACGCCGCCGTCGGCGCCGAGATCGTGACGCTCCTCGCGGCCGAGGCGCCGGGGTTCTTCCGCGGAGACAAGACGGGCGAGGACATCCTCTTTTCGCCCGTCCGCCTGCCGCTCTGGGTCCGGTATTTCTCGAACGCGAACATCCTCTACGCGATCAACAACACGCTCGGAGCCGAAGCGCTCGCGCGCGTTCTCCCGGCCGCGGGAGCCGAGGTCCTCGAGATCGGCGGCGGCTGCGGGAGCGCCGCGGAGGCGGCGTTGTCGCGCCTCGGGGCGCGCGTCGCGCGCTGGCGTTTCACCGAGCTCGTCCCGACGTTCGCGCGCCGGGGCGAGCGGGCGGCGCGCGCGGCGGCAGCCGGGGGGACGAGCGTCGAGGCCGCGAAGCTCGACATGACGAAGCCGTGGGAGGCGCAAGGCGTCGCGCCCGGCTCCTTCGACGCGGTGTATTCCGTGAATTGTTTCCACGTCGCGCCCGATCTCGCCTTCGTCCTCGGCCAGGCGAAGTCGGCACTGAAGCCGGGCGGGGTCGTCGTGGTCTCGGAGTGCGTGAAACCCGGCGCTCATCCCCCGCCCTCCTACGTCGATTTCGTCTTCAATTTCCTCACGAGCTTCACGGACGTGAAACTCGACCCGGTCCTCCGGCCGAATCACGGGTTCCTTTCGCCCGCGGTCTGGCGCGCGAGCTTCCTGGCGACCGGCTTTCGCGACGTCACGTTCGTCCCGGACGTGGACGCCGTCGCGGCGCGCTATCCGAAGTTCTTCGTCGGCGCGGTGGCGGCGCGCCTCTGAGACGCTGCGGCGCGCACGGGCTTCCCGCGCGTCAAGGTCTGCTCATGGCCGGGGCGGCGACGTCTTCACGAACGCCGCAATGTCCTCCACGACCTCCGCCGCGACGTGGCCGGGCTTCTCGTATTCGGCGGGCGTGCTCCGGCCCTCGCCCGCCGCGAAGAGATGATTCAGGGCCGGGTACGACTTGAGCACGACACCCGGACGGCCTCCGAGCGCCTTTTTCCACCCGCGAAAGTCGACCAGCGAAACCTGGTAGTCGCGTTCGCCCTGGAGGACGAGAATCGGCCTGCCGAAGGAACGGGCGGCCTCGAGCGGAAGATAGGACTTCAAGTCGAGCCAGTACGACACCGAAGCCCCGAGAATCATGCCGGAGGGCGGCCCGGGCCTGCCCGCATAGACGTCGGCCAGCGCGTCCGCTTCCTTCACGATCGCGGGCGCCGCCAGCCGCTGGGCCTCGGGCACACCCGGGTCGAGGAGCGATCGCGCCTGCTCGCGAATCACCTCCGGCATGGGCCGCGAAGGACCGGCGAGGAGCACGATTCCCGCGAGGGAGCCGTCGAGGCCGCCGATACTCGGCGCCAGGATCGCCCCGAGGCTGTGCCCCGCGAGGAAGACGCGTCCCGGCGCGACCCCGGCCGTGCCGCGCAGGAGCTTGACTGCCGAGAGAGCGTCGTCGATCACCTCCTGGCGAATGGTGAGGTCGCGCGATCCGGCGAGCTCCTTCTGGTAGACCTTCGTGCGCTTGTCGTAGCGCAGGACCGCGATGCCGCGCGAGGCGAGGCCCTGCGCGAGATCCTGGAACGGGCGGAATCCGCCGATCGTCTCGTCGCGGTCCTGGGGGCCCGAGCCGTGCACGAGCACCACGCCCGGGAAGGGACCGTCGCCCGCGGGCATGGAAAGCGTCCCCGGAAGGGAAACGGAACCCGAGACGACCTTCACCTCGCGCTCACGGAACGCGCCCGGCGTCACGTAAGAGGGTGGCGTCCACTCAGGGCGCGACGTGCCGCCGACCTCGAGAAAGAATCCTGCCAGCCGTCCGTCGGCGTGAAACGAAAGCTTCAGCTCGGCCCGCTGCTTCTCGAACGTGCAGCCTGCCAATGCGAGCGTGTACTCGCCGAACCAGTTGACGCGCGGTTCCGCGCAAGACTTCAGGCGCCCGCCCTTCGCGAGAACGCCCGCCCAGAACCCGCGCACGCTTTCGTCGGGGAGCGCCGCCTTCAAGGGCTCGTCGAAACGGGACCGAAGCGCGCCGAGATCGCCCACCTGCAGCTCCGCGACGATCTCCTTCACGAGCAACACCGCCGCACTCGCGGGAAGGTGCGCGGCGCCCTCCGGCGTCGGCGTC
>DATGDV010000338.1:0-3985 GCA_035310685.1 Thermoanaerobaculia bacterium | reverse complement strand
TGAAGGAAGCCCTCGTTCTCGTCTTCGCGGCCGCGAGCCTGACCGATGCGCTGACGGAAGTCGGGCAGGCGTGGGAAAGGAGCGGCGGCGGGAAGATCGCCTTCAATTTCGCCTCCTCCGGCACGCTCGCTCGTCAGATTCGCGAGGGGGCGCCCGCGGACCTCTTCCTTTCGGCGGACGAAGCCCAGATGGACTCGCTTCAGGAAGCCGGACTCATCGTGCCGGCGACTCGTCGCAGCGTTCTTTCCAACAGGCTCGTCGTCGTCGTCCCGAGGGACAGCTCCCTGAAGATCACGTCGGAAAAGGATCTCGCCGAGGCGCGCGTCGAGGCGCTCGCGATCGCGGAACCGACGTCCGTTCCGGTGGGGGTCTATTCCAGGAAATTTCTCGAAAAGGCGGGGCTCTGGGGCGTCGTCTCCCCGAAGGTCGTCCCCACCGAGAACGCTCGCGCCACGCTCGCCGCCGTCGAGTCCGGAAACGTCGACGCGGGAGTCGTCTACCGGACCGATGCCGCCATCTCGAAAAAGGTGCGCGTCGCCTTCGAGGTTCCTGCGGCAACCGGCCCCTCGATTTCCTATCCCTTCGCTCTCGTGAAGGGTGCTCCCCGCGAGCCAGCCGCACGGAAATTCCTCGAATACCTTTCGTCGAAAGCCGCGCGGGAAGCCTTCGTCCGATACGGCTTCCTCGTGAGGGACTGACGTGGCCGGGTTCGCCGTGGACGCGCCCGTCGTCTGGTTCACGATTCGGGTGGCGGCGCTCGCCGTCCTGCTCCTCGCGCCTTTCGGGCTCGCGCTCGCGTTGCTGCTCGCGCGGCGGCGCTTTCCCGGGAAGGTCCTCCTCGAGACGCTCGTCTCGCTTCCGCTCGTTCTGCCGCCCGTCGCGACCGGGCTCCTGCTTCTGAAGTTCCTGGGCCGCCGCGGCCCGGGCGGGCGCGCCGCGCACGCCCTTTTCGGCATGGACGTCGTCTTCACGTGGAAGGCCGTCGTCGTCGCGATGATGGTGATGTCTCTTCCCCTCCTCGTCCGGACGGCGCGCGTCGCCTTCGAGGAGGTGAACCCGCGTCTGGAAGCCGTCGCCCGGACGCTCGGCGCGAGCGAGGCGCGCGTTCTCTCGACCGTCACGTTTCCGCTGGCCTCGCGCGGAATCGCGGCAGGACTCATGCTCGCCTTCGCGCGCGCGCTCGGCGAGTTCGGCGCCACCATCCTCGTCGCGGGGAACATTCCGGGCCGCACGACGACCATCGCCACCGCGATCTACAACGACGTCCAGACGGGCATGGACGGCCGCGCCTACGGCCTCCTCGCCGTCTCGGCGGCGCTGGCCTTCGGCGCGATCTTTCTTTCGGAAGTCTGGCTGAAGCGGCGGACGAACGCGTGACGCTTTCGCTCGAGGGCCTCCGGCTGCCGCTCACGCCCTTCGCGGTCGAGCTCGACGCGACCTTGAGCGCCCACGTCACGGCCGTCTTCGGGCCGTCGGGCGCGGGCAAGACGTCGCTCCTCGAGGCCGTCGCGGGCCTGAGGCGCCCCGACAGGGGACGCATCGTCCTGTCGGGCCGCGTCCTCGACGACACGGCCGCGGGAGTTCGGGTCCCTCCGCGCCAGCGGGCCGTCGGATACGTCACGCAGGACGATTCGCTGTTTCCGCATCTCTCGGTCTCCGGGAACCTTCGCTACGGGGCGGGCCGTGGTGCCGCGCGCAAGGCCCCTCTCGGGGAAGATCGGATCGTCGAGACCCTCGGGCTCGCCACCCTCCTCGACAGGAGGCCCGCCACTCTTTCGGGCGGCGAGAGGCGCCGCGTCGCGCTGGGCCGCGCGCTCCTTTCCGCCCCGGAGATCCTGCTTCTCGACGAGCCCCTCTCCGGCCTCGACCGGCCGCTCAAGGAACGGGTCCTCGAGCATCTGCAGAAGATCAAGGCGGCCTTCCCCCTGCCGATCCTCTACGTCACGCACGAAGCGGCCGAGGTGGCCGCGCTCTCGGACGAGGTCGTCGTCCTCGAACACGGCCGCATCGCGGGCCGCGGCCGGCCGGCCGAACTTCTCGGCCTCGGAGTCTGAACGCCGGCTTCACGACGAAACCGAGACGATCACGCGACGACTGCTCCTCGGACCGTCGAACTCGCAGAAGAAGACGTTCTGCCAGGTGCCGAGGGCGAGCTTTCCGTCCTGAATCGGGATCGTCTCGGAAGGGCCCACGAGCGCCGACTTGATGTGGGCAGCCGCGTTGTCGTCGACGCAGTCGTGAAGCCAGTTCTCGTGCTCGGGTACGGCCCGACCCAGCGCTTGCAGGAAGTCCGTCCCCACGTTCGGATCCGCGTTCTCGTTGATCGCGATGGCCGCCGTGGCATGAGGCGTATACACCGTGCAGAGTCCGCTCTCGGCCCCCGCGTCGCGCACGCAGGTGCGGACCTCCTCGGTGATGTCGAGGATCTGGTGCTTCGCGGTGGTGCGCAGCGTGAGGGTCTTGTGGCGGCAGGGCACGACGAAAGGATATCGCCCGGGTCTCTTTCGCCCCGCGAGGGATCCTCTCCCGGACGAGGAGCGGCTGAAGCATCTGCATCTTGACGCCCGTCCCCCCATTCGCTAGATTGCGATTGAGACTTAGTCGCATGAGCGTAGAGACGATCGTCCGGCATCTCGCGGCCATGGGGACCGCTCTCTCGCTGTCCGTCTCGGCCCCGACCCGCAAAGAGGCGCTTTTCGCCAGTGAGGCAGGAGTGAGGGAGATCGAGCGGATCGAGGCCCTTCTCTCGACGTGGCGCGACGACACTCCCCTCGCCCGGCTGAACGCGGCGGCGCCCGGCGTTCCTCACGAGATCCCGGCGCAGCTCTTCCATCTCCTGAGAAGAGTCTTTGAATGGGAAGAGTCGACTGGCGGCGCCTTCAATCCGGCGGTGGGACCGCTGGTCAGGGCGTGGGGACTGCACACGGGCGGCCGGATCCCCGACGCGACGGCGCTCGACCAGGCACGTGAGGCGAGTCGGCCCGGCCTCTTTACCTTCGAAGAATCCTCTCTTCGCGTCACCCGGTGGTCCCCCGCCGCCGGCATCGACGAAGGCGCGTGGGGTAAGGGCTGGGCGCTCGACAAGGCTGCTGCCGCGATGCGCGAGGCCGGCGCGGTCTCGGGCCTCCTGGATCTCGGCGGACAGATCCTCGCGTTCGGGGAGGAGGCGCTCGTCGACATCGCCGATCCCGTCGAGCGCGGCAGAACGATCGCCACGCTGCATCTTCAGGACGCGTCCGCGTCCACCTCGGGCAACTCGGAGCGCGGCGTCGTCGTGGGCGGTCGCCGCATCGGCCACCTCCTCGACCCGCGCACGGGCGAGCCCGCGGACGATTTCGGCTCCGTCACCGTCGTCGCGCCGACGGGGCTTGTCGCGGATGTCCTATCGACGGCGTTCTTCGTCCTGGGACCTTCACACGCTCTTGTTCTGTCGAACCGACTTCGAGCGGGTGGCCTGGCTCATGAAGCGTTGTTTCTCTCAGAAGGTGAAGAGGGGCAGGCGCTGCGGGTCTCCATGACGCCGGGTATGCGAACTCTGATCGAGAGCGACGCGGGCTCGGGGCAGTTCGCCGTTCCCTCTTCCCTTTCGAAGAAATCTCCCACGGACGCCCGCCCATGAAACGACTTCGCTCGAGGAGCTCAGCCCGCGCCGGCGCGCCTTCCCCCCTTTCTCATTCGAAGAAATCCTCCGAAGGAGCCCACCGATGAACCAACGCTTCTCGACGCGCCCTCGCGTGACCGCCCCGATCGTCTTTCTCCTTCTGAGCAGCCTTCTCTCCATTCCCGTCTTTGCCGACGAGCCTCCCGCGAAGCCCGAGGAGGAGCGCGAGCAGCGCCTGAAGGATCTCGAAGGAAAAGTCGACATCCTCACGAAGGAGATCGAGAAGCTTCGGCTTGGAGAAACCGCGGCGGAAAAGGCGGCGGCCGCGCCACTGACGCTCGGCCTCGGCCCCGCCGCCTCGAAGGTCTATGCGAAGCGAGGCGT
>DATGDV010000337.1:0-7543 GCA_035310685.1 Thermoanaerobaculia bacterium | reverse complement strand
GTAGCGCGTCGCGTCGTCCGGAAGGTGCGTGCTGAGGATCGTGAGCGGCGAGCCGTCCGGCTGCTTCAGGGCCGAGATCGCGCGCTTCATGTCGAGGATGCCGTAGACGGGCGCCTCGGCCACGCCCGCCATCTCGGCGAGAACGTACGTCACGGGCTGCAGGTTCTTGTGGTAGACGAACCGCTCGCGCGTCTCGGGCTTCACCTTCACGAGCTCGCGCAGCGGCACGAGCGTCCCGGACTGTGACGGAACCGTGACGGCGAGGAGGCCCTCGAGCGTGGAGCGCTGCGCCCGGTCGAGCCGGAGGACGATCGGCACCGGCGAGCGGGCCGTCTCGTCGTGGAGGAGGCCGGCATCGGCCCCGTCCAGCCCGAGGCGCAGCGTCCGGACGACGGCCTCGGTCGTGACGCCCGAGAGCGCCGTCTTCTCGCGGTCGACGACGAGCTCGACGCGCGGAGCCGGGGCCTGGACGAGCCAGTCCGTGTCCACGACGCCAGGCGTCGACTCGAAGATCGCGCGCACCTCTTTCGCGAGCGCGACGCGCCTGTCCGCGTCGGGCCCGTAGATTTCGGCGACCATCGTCGAGAGGACGGGCGGTCCGGGCGGCACCTCCGTCACCTTCACGTTCGCGCCGAGGCGCCGCCCGGCCGCTGCGACGCGATTGCGCACGTCCTTGGCGATCGTGTGGCTGTCCCGGGATCGTTCGTCCTTGGGAAGCAGGTTCACTTGGAGATCCGCGACGAGCGGCCCGGAGCGGAGGAAGTAGTGCCTCACGAGCCCGTTGAAGTTGAACGGCGCCGACGTGCCGGCGTAGACCTCGACGTCGGTCACCTCGGGAAGAGCCCGGACGATGCCGGCCAGCTCCCGCGCGGCCGCGGCCGTGGACTCGAGCGTCGTGCCCTCCGGCATGTCGAGGACGACCTGCAGCTCGCTCTTGTTGTCGTACGGCAGCATCTTGACCTTGACGGCGCGGACGACGAAGAGGCCGCACGAAAGGAGGAGCAGCACGGCGACCGAGGCGAGAAGCGCGATCCGGCGCGCGGGACGCGCCAGGAGCGGCGCGAAGAGCTTCCGGTAGAAACGGTCGATACGGCCCTCGGTCTCCGTCTCGGCCTCCGGACGGGCGTCCCCGGCGCGCTTCAGGTGCTCTTCGGCGTAACGTCGAAAAAGCTTGTACGTGAGCCACGGCGAGACGACGAATGCCACGAGGAGCGAAAAAACCATCGCGGCCGACGCGTTCACCGGAATGGGCCGCATGTACGGCCCCATGAGCCCGGAGACGAACGCGAGCGGGAGGAGCGCCGCGACGACCGCGAACGTCGCGAGGATCGTCGGGTTCCCGACCTCGTCCACGGCGTAGACCGTCGCGAGGCGCGGCTCCCCCCAGCCGAGCTCGTAGTGCCGGTGCACGTTCTCGACCACGACGATCGCGTCGTCCACGAGGATGCCGATCGCGAAGATGAGCGCGAAGAGCGTGACGCGGTTCAGGGTGTAACCGAAGAGGTACGAGGAGAAGAGCGTCAGGGCGAGCGTCGCGGGCACGGCCACGAGGACCACGACGGCTTCGCGGCGCCCGAGAAAGAGCGCCATGAGAAGGACCACGGAGAGCGTGGCGAGGCCCACGTGGAAGATCAGCTCCGAGGATTTCTCGTTCGCCGTCCTGCCGTAGTCGCGCGTCTTCGTGACGGTGACGTTCGACGGAATGACCGGTCCCTTGAGCCGCTCGAGGCGTGCGTCGAGGTCGCGGACGAGGTCGACGGCGTTCGTCCCGGGTTTTTTCGAGACCGCGAGCGTCACGGCCGGGGCGTCCGCGCCGGGCGCCAGAGAGGCCTTCCCGGCCGCGGCGCCGGTCATCATCCAGGCATATTGCGAGGGCTCTTCCGGGCCGTCCGTGATGTTCGCGACGTCCCTGAGGTACACGGGTTTGCCCGAGAACGCGCCCACGACGGCCGCGCCGACGTCCTCGGCGCGCCGGAAGAACGAGCCCACGTCCACGAGCGTTTCCGTGTTGGAGGACGCGTACGACCCGGCGGGGAGGCGCGTGTTCAGTCCGGAGAGCGCCTGGTGCACCTGGGCGAGCGAGAGGCGGGACGCGGCGAGGCGGTCGCGATCGAACGTGACGCGCACGACCCGGCGCTGGCCTCCGAGGATCGAGACCTGGGCGACCCGCGGGTGCTGGGTGAGCTGCGCCTTGAGCTCGTCGGCGACCTGGCGGAGCACGGTGGCGGGGACTTCGCGCGACCAGAGCGTCCACGCGGCGACGGGCACGTCGTCGATCGAGCGGGGCGCGACGACGGGCGGCATCGCTCCCGGCGGGAGCGACGGCATCAGCTCGGCCACCTTCGCGTGGACCCTCACCACGGCCTGGTCGGGATCCGTTCCCACGAGAAAGCGCGCGATCACGACGCCGCCGGAAGGCTGCGAGATCGAGTAGACGTACTCGACGTTCGGGATCTGGTAGAGCGCCTTCTCGAGCGGCGCGATCAGGCGGCGCTCCACTTCGTCCGGCGAGGCGCCGGGCATGCCCGCGAAGACGTCGATCATCGGAACCTTGATCTGCGGCTCCTCCTCCCGCGGCGTCACGAGCAGCGCGAAGACGCCGAGAAGAAGCGAGGCCACGACGAGGAGGGGCGTCAGCTTCGATTCGAGAAAGGCTTTCGCGAGGCGGCCCGACGCGCCGAGCGGCCGCCGGGTCATCTTCAGTCGAAGGGCCTCGCGCCGGGTCGTGTCCGGCGGCAGCGGGGTCTTCCCGGTCACGGCGTCGTCCCTGCGACCGGATGCACGGGCGCGCCGTCGAGCGGAAGAGCGAGGAGGCCCGTCAGCACGGTCTCGCCTCCGGAGAGCCCGGAGAGGATCTCCACCTTGCCGGCGGCGGCTGCGCCTGTCGTGACGGCGACGGAGCGCGCCTTCCCGTCGGAGTCGCGCACCGCCACCATCGAGACGCCGCCGGCCGGGACGATCGCGTTCGCCGGCACGAGCACGGCCCGGCGCCTGTTCAGGTCGAGAAAGGCGCGTCCCGTCAGGCCCGCGGGCGCGGAGCTGCCGGCAAGCTCGATCGTCGCGGTGAACGTGTGGCTCGACGGATCGGCGCCGGGCGACATCTCCACGACCGTTCCCTTGAGCTCGGCCGCGACTCCGTCCACGCGGACGTTCAGGGTCCGCCCGATCGCGAGCCCCGAAGCGGTGGCCGTGCTCGCAGGCACCGAGGCGACGAGGCGTCGCCCCGTCGCGGACTCCACCATGACGAGCGGCCGGCCCGGCGCCGCGAGGTCTCCCGGCTCCACGAGGCGCGCGGAGACGCGGCCCGCGAAGGGCGCGGTCACCTTCGACTCCCCCGCGACCGACGAGGCGGCCGAAGCGGCGCCCTCTCCCTGCTGGACGGCGCCCCTGGCCTGCTCGTACTGCATGCGGGCCATGTCGAGCTCCAGCTCGGAGGCGGAGCCGGTCTTCGCCAGCCCCTCGAAGCGCCGGAAGTTGCGCTCGGCGAGCACGAACGCGGCCTGCGCCTGGGCAAGCGCGCCCCGGGCCTGCGCCTCCTGACCGCGCGCCGTCTGCGGGTCGATCTCGACCAGCACGTCGCCGGGTCTGACGGAATCGCCGACGCGCGCCCTCACGGCGACGACGTTCGCCATGACGCGGCTCGACACGGCCGCCGTCCTGTCGGCGGCGACGGTGCCGTAGAGCTCGGCGCGGTCGGGCACGTCCACCGCCTCGGCGACGGCCGTGGCTGCGGAGACGGCCGGAGGAAGAGACGCAGATTTCTTGGAAGGTGAATGCGAGCCGCCGCAGCCGGCCAGGACCGCCAATGCGCCGCCCGCGACGAGCAAACCGACGAACGCGTTCGAAGAGAAACCGGATCTCCCGTTCCCTTCTTTCGCGGAAAATCCGATTCCGATTCTCTTTCCTGTCTTCACTTCATTCCTCCATTCATGGCAGCACGCTTTCGGGGCGCCGGCCTGCGCGAACCGCGAGCCGGAAGGCGGCGGCGTGAGCCTCGGCGCGGGTGACGAGCTCTCGCGTCTCGGCTTCACGCCGGGACGTCGAGGCGTCGAGCAGGTCGAGCGTCCTCACGATGCCCGACCGGAAACGCTCGTCCGTGATCCTCTCGGCCTCGCGCGCGGCCGCGAGGGCTTTTTTCGCCGTCTCGTGGCGGTCCCGCGCGGTGCGGGCCTCCTCGAACCCCTGCCGGACCTCGAGGCGGGCTCCGTCGGCGAATTGAAGGACGTCCTCCCGCGCGGCCCGGGCGTCCGCCCGTGCGGCGACCGCGGCGGCACGGTCGGCGCCGCCCTGAAAGACGTTCCACGTGGCGACCGCCGCGATCGACCCGGACGTCCCGCTCGAGCGGAACGGCGCGTCGCCGTACAGCTCGCCGCGCGCGACGAGGGCGAGCTTCGGCCAGTACGGCGCCCGCTTCACCTTCTCTTCCAGCTCGCCCGCCGCGAGGAGCTTTCGCGCGGAGACGAGGTCGGCCCGCCCGTCCGCCGTCGCGAGCCACGAATCCACCGGCTCCTCGAGCGGCAGCGGGTCCGGCAGGGGAGCGAGAGCCCACGACGCGTCGCCGGCGGCATGCAGGCGGAACGCGAGATTCGCGTTCGCGACCCGGACGCGGCCTTCGGCCTCGGTCACGAGGTCGTCGATGCGGGAAAGCTCGACCTCGGCCCTGAGCAGCTCCGATTTCACGAGCATGCCCTGCTCGACGTGATTCCGGGCGAACTCGACGTGCGCCCCGACGGTCTCGCGCGACTTCGAAAGGAGCCGGACGTACTCCTCGGCCTGCGCCAACTGGACGTAGGCTTCCGCCGCGGCGAGCGCGGCGTTCTGCGAGGCCCAGTCGGCGGTTCCCGCGGCGGCATCGGCGGCGTCCCGCGCCTGCTCGATCCGGCCCGAGAGCTCGCCGCCCGTGAACAGGGGGAGCGTGATCTCGGCCCGCGTGATGCCGGCGTTGATCGGGGCCGGCTTGTTCGGGTCCGTCGCGACGAACTCGGGAAACGAGAAGACCCCCTGGTTGAGCTTCATGGCGAAGACTTCGGCGGGGTTGCCCGTCCGGGTGTAGAGCTCGGTGAGGTTCACCGACGGCAGCCGGAACGCGCTCGCCTGTCGCGCCCGCGCCTGGGCCGCCTCGTGCCGGCTCCGGGCGGCGGCGACCTCCCGCGCGCTCTCGCGGGCGCGCTGCATGGCGCCGGCCAGCGTCAGGGGCTCCCCGGCCGCCAGGGACCGCGCCGACGCGGCCAGAAGGACGTGAAGAAAAAGAAGCGTGGGGGGCTTGATTTTCATCTTCATCTCTACTAATATATAGCTATATGGTTATGAATGTCAAGGCGGCAACCCCGCCTCCCCGAAGGAGAGACCGATGACAGTCAATGACGCCCTCCGTGCCATCGCCGGATTCTTCGTCCTGGCCTCCGTGGCCCTCGGATACTTCGTCCACCCCGCGTTCCTCCTCTTCACCGCGTTCGTGGGGGCGAATCTTCTCCAGAGCGGGTTCTCGAAGCGGTGCCCGATGATCCCGATCCTCAGGAAGGCGGGAGTGAAGGACACCCTTCCCGAGCCCGAGGCGCCCTGCTGCGCCGGAGGCGCCGCGTGAACATCGCCGTTTCGTTTCCCGGCGGCGTCGCAGTCGAGGCCGACGTGAAGGGCCACACGGTGCGCACCGACCAGCCGGCGCCGCTCGGCGGCGACTCGGCCGCCTCTCCGTTCGACCTCTTCCTCGCCTCGATCGCGACCTGCATGGGGTTCTATGCCCTTCGGTTCTGCCAGGAGCGCGGAATCGCGACGGACGGCCTCGGCCTCTCTCTCGAGACGCTGCGCGACGAGACGGGGAAGCGCATCGCGACGCTTCGCGCCACGCTCACTCTCCCGCCCGGCTTTCCCGAAAAGTACGACGCCGCGATCCGGCGTGCGGTCGACCAGTGCGCCGTCAAGAGGCAGATGGACGAGCCGCCCGCGTTCACGCTGACGGTCAACTAGGGGCGGGTCAGCCCGAGCCGAGGAGGCCCCAGGAGAGCGCGAGGAGGACGAGGAGCGCGACCCCGACGTAGAGGCGGTCGCGCGCGTGCGCGAACTCGACGAGGCACAGGATCACGCGCGCGAACGGCGTCGCGACGAGGAGCAGGACGCCGAGCTGCATGATCCCGCGCGGATCGGCCTTCATCGCGTCCGCGAAAACCCCGGGAACGGTCCGGAAAGCCGCCGGCTCGCCGCGAAATTCGTGGAAATCGGCGTGTCGGGCGCTCTCCCGCGCGAGGAACGGTACGAGGCCGAGGACGATCACCGCGCTCGAGACGATGACGCCGAGGCGCAGGATCCCGCCGACCTCGCGCGCGAGACGGCGCTCCTTGCGGCTCGCGATCACACGGCCCCCCGAAGGCCCTGCACGATCATCTGGATCCCCATCACGAGAACGACGGCCGTGAAGACGAGACGCAGGACGTTCGACCGGGCGGCCGTGAGGATCCTCGCCCCGGCCGCCGATCCCGCGAGGACGCCGAGGACGGCGGGCGCGGCGAGCGCCGGGTCGACGTATCCGCGGCTCAGGTAGACGCCCGCGCTCGCGGCCGCCGTCACGCCGATCATGAAGTTGCTCGTCGTCGTCGAGACCTTGTACGGGAGCTTCAGGACCGTGTCCATGGAGAGGACCTTGAGCGCCCCCGACCCGATTCCGAGGAGGCCCGACGCCGCGCCCGCGACGACCATCAGAAGCCACGCGAGCGGGACGCGCTGCGGGAAGTAGGCCTGCTCGCCGCCGGCCAGGGAGGGAAAGGAGCCGTTCAGTCCGAGACGCGTCGCGAGCGGGTCGGGCGACTGGACTCCGGCGGCGCCGTGTCCCTTCCACGAGAACGCCGTCGATCCGAGCAGGACGGCGCCGAACGTCACGGCGATCGCGGACGTCGGGGTCCGCGAGGCGAGGAATGCTCCGAGGAGCGCGCCGATCGTCGTCGCGATCTCGAAGAAGAGGCCGATCCTGACGTTCGAGAAGCCCTCCCGGACGTACGCCGCCGCGGCGCCGCTCGACGTCGCGATGACGGCCACCAGCGCGGTGCCGATCGCGTACTTGATGTCGACGCCGAGGCCGAGCGTCAGGAGGGGGACGAGGACGACCCCGCCGCCGAGGCCCGTGAGCGCGCCGACGAGACCCGCGGCGGCCGAGCCGGAAAAGAGGAGCGCGGTGAACGCGAGGACGCTCACGGCCGCACTTTACCGGGGTTCCGGCCCGGACCCCTGCGCTAAGCTGGTCCGGTGGGAGGGTCTTATCTCCGCGCAGTCGCCTTTCTTTTCGGGCTGCTCGGCCTCAAGGCTGTCGAAGTGCTGGAGCCGCACCACGCGCCCACGGCTCCTCTGCCGCTTCGGTGGGTCACGAACCTCGGCCTCGGGATCGTCAACGGAATCCTCGTCTCGCTGCTCTGCGCGTCGTGCTTCGTCCTGACGGCGCAGGGCCGGCTTCCGGCGGGCTTCGCCCCGCTGCCCCGGCTCACGTCGACCCCCTGGGTGCAGATCGTCGCCGCGGTCGTTCTCCTCGACCTCCTCACCTATGCCCTTCATCGGG
>DATGDV010000336.1:0-5332 GCA_035310685.1 Thermoanaerobaculia bacterium | reverse complement strand
GCGATCGCGGTCCTCGGCGAGCGACGCCTCGAGGGCGCGTCGCACGTCGGCCGCCGAGGCCGCCTTGACGAGCCCGTCGGAGAGCAGCCGGCGGGCCACGAAAGCCGCCTGGGCCGAGAGGCGAACGTCGGAGAGGGCCATTGGCTCGCGAGGATATCCCACGGCGGAGGCGAGACACACACCCCGCTCGTGGCGCTCTCTACAATCCCGGGCGTTGAGCGAGGTCGTCGAGGTCTTCCGCCGGGACGCCGAGGACGCGGTCCGGATCGTCTCGGGATTGCTCCGCCGGGGCGAGACCGGCGAGGCCTTTCGGGAGAGGCGGCGGCGCGTTTCCTGGACGGCGACGGAGGCCGGGCTCCTCGCGCCCGCGTTCGCCGACGAGCGGGGCACCGCCGTGCGCCTCAGGCGCGGCCGCGAGTCGCTTCTCGTCGCCCGCGAAGGCGACGGGCCCGAGGCGCTTCGGGAGGCGGTGCGCGAGGCCTCGCGACGCGCGGGGGGATCGCCGTTCCTGAAATCCCGGGTAGTCGCGCCGGAAGGTGCGGATGCCGAAGTCTCCGCTCCCGAGGAGGAAGAACGCGCAGCCCAGCTCGGCGCTGCGCTTCATCGCGCGCTTCCCGACCCGCGCGGGCTCTCCCTTTCGCTTACGGTCGCGCGCATCGCCGTCTCGCGCGCCGTCGTGACGGCGCGCGAGATCGTGGCCTGCGGCACGGTGCGGCGCCTCGAGGCGACGGGCGTCCTCCGGCGCGCGAACGCGGCCCGTCCGTTCGCCTTCCAGACGTCGGCGCCGTGGGCCCCGGCGCTCGATGCCCTCACGCGCGCCCTTTCCGAGGCCGCGCGGCCCGTCCCCACGCATCGGGCGGCCGAGGGACGCGTGGACGCGGTCTTTTCGCCGGGCGCCGCGTCCGTGTTCTGGCACGAGGCGGTCGGCCATCCTCTGGAAGCCGAAGGCGGGGAGCGGGGAACGGTTCTCACGCGCGTCCCGCGGGCCGCGGTCGCCCCCGCCGGCGTCTTCGTCACGGCGGATCCGACGCGCGGCGATCTCCCGGGGTCCTATCTCGCGGACGACGAGGGAACGCCCGCGCGTTCCGTCGCGCTCCTGACCGACGGGTGCGTGGACGGCCTCGTGACGGATCGCCGCTCCGCCGGCCGCGCGTCGAACGGACACGCACGCTGCGGCGACTTCCGCCGCCCGCCCCGCCCCCGCCTTTCCAACGTGGTCGTGTCGCCGGGTCGCGCGAGCCGCGACGAGCTCCTCGAAGCGTGCGGAAGCGGGCTCTACGTGCGGGAGATCTCCTCTGCTCACGCGGATCCCGAATCCGGCCGCTTCACGCTCTTCGTCGAGAGCGCCGATCTCGTGCGCCGCGGCGCGCTCGGCGCGCCCCTGGGCCCGTTTGCCCTCACGTCCGACGTCCTCTCCGCCCTGCGCCAGCTCCATCCGGAGTGCGGCGACGTCTCGCATCCCGCGAACGGGCTCGGCCTCTGCGTCAAGGGAGGCGAGGGCGTGGCCGTCGGCGGCGCCTCGCCCGCGATCCTCATCCGCGGCCTCACGGCCGTTCGGGGGCGTCCGTGAGCTCGGGACGCGACGATCTGCTCGAGCGCCTGCTCGAGGGCTCGCGCTGCGACGCGGAGGCGGGAGAGTCCGCCGAAGCCTACGAGCGGCGCGGGACGTCGATCGAGCTCGTCGAGGACGCGGACGGCACGCGGCTGTCGGTCGTCGCCGAGCGCGGCTTCGCGCTGCGCCTCTTCCGGTCGGGCCGCACGGCGTTCGCGGCTTCCCCGCCCGAGGCCTCGGACCGCCTTCCGGCCGAAGCAAGGCTCGTCCTCGGCCGGGCGCGGGCGCGCCGCGGGGCCCGCGCCGCCGGGCCGGTCGCTCTCGACCGCGCGCCGGCCCTCGTTCCGCTCGCGCCGCCGGACGAAGCGTCCGCGCGCGCCCTGCTCGCATCCTTCCGAAGCGCGCTCGTCACCGAAGGCGAGGGCGCCGTCTCCCTGACGGAGGCGATCCTCACCGTCGGCGCGCGCACGGAGCGCGTCGTGACGACGGCCGGCCGCGACGTCGCCTTCGGCAGCGGCATCGCCACCCTCGTCGCGACCGTGACCGGGCGGACCGCCGCCGGCAGCGTGTCGGCGCGCGTTCTCGCGTCGGCATCGCGGCCCGAAGAGCTCTTCCTCGCGCGCCTCGCCCATCAGGCGGTGGACCGCGCGCTCCTGCCGCTCCGCGGCCGGCCGCTCGCGCCCGCGCGCGGCGACCTGCTCCTGGACCCGGCCGTTGCGGCGCCGGTCGTCGGCCGCCTCGCGCCCGCCTTCTTCGGCGACGAGGGAGACGCGCTCCTCGCGTCGCGCACGCGAAACGGCCGCGACGCTTTCGCCTCGCCCGCTCTCTCGCTCGTCGATGACGCGTCGGCTCCGGGGGGGCCGGTGAAGGCGACTCACGACGGCGAGGGAACGGCACATTCGCGCACCCTCCTCGTGTCGCGCGGAATTGCCGTCGGGCGGCTCTCGGACTGCGCGGCGGCGATCCGCCTCGAGCGGCCCCCGACCGGCAACGCCCAGAGGCGTTCCTACAGCGAGCCCCCGGCGATCGGCGTCACGAACTTCTTCGTGGATCCGTCGCGGGGAGTCACTCCCCTGGAGCTCCTCCGGGCACTCGCCCGCGGCTTCTACGCGGCGGTCCCGCTCTCGCGGCCCGAGGTCGACTTCGCCTCGGACCGCTTTCGACTGCATGCCGCGGGTTACTGGGTGGAAAAGGGGAGGGCGGCCGATGCCGTCTCCGAGACGCTCGTGGAAGGCCGCTTGTCGGAGCTCCTGCGGGCCGTCGAGGCCGTGGGAGACGACCTCAAGTTCGTGCCCTCGGGCTCGGGCGGCGCCGGGTCGCCGACCTTGTTCATCCCGAAGTGGAAGGGCGCCTGACCCTCACCCGATGCCGGGTCCGGCGGGACGGGGCGTCGGCGTCGGAACCGGAGTTGGAGAGTCCTCTCCGTCGCGCGGGGTCGGATGCACACGCCGGGGCGGCGCGGGCCCGGCCGGAGACTGCTCGGGAAAGCCCGACGGGATCGGCTCGTTCGCCCGCGTGACCGTGGGCACGGGCAGCGGGGTCGCGACGGGAGCGGAGACGCTCGATCCAGGCGGAGGAGCCGGGCGGCTCGCGCTCACCGGCGGCACCGACGTGACGACCGGACCCACCGGGCCCGGTCGCGAGGCGCGATCGTCCGGAACCGGTACGCCCGGCGCCGGAGCGCCGGCGGGGACGGGCGCACCCGGGATGGCAGCGACGGCGACACGCCCCTGCTGGAACGAGGTCACGAGGTCGGGCTCCGCCATCTGCTCCGTCGCAGGGAGAGCGAGACGAACGCTCCGCGAATCGAGCGTTTCGAGAAGGACACGCCCTTTCAGGCGCGTCCGCGCCGCATAAGGGTTCTTGCGCACGTCGAAGAGCGACGTGTCCACGCGAAGCGAGGTCTTGTACGCGGCGACCGCGGCGGATTCGTTGCCGCGCTGCTCCTCGGCGAAGCCCAGCATCCACCATCCGGCCCAGTTGCCGGGCGTACGCGAGACGGCTTTGCGGAAGGAAGAGGCCGCGCTGCGCCATTCGCCTCGCATCGCGTGGACGAGGCCGGCGTTGAAGAGCGGCCGGCCGTCCGCCTTGTCGAGCTTCGCCGCGACGCCGAATTCGCGAAGGGCGTCGCGCCAGAAACCGTCCCGGGCGATGAGGCACGCGAGGTCGTTGTGGAGCGAGGCGTCGTTCGGCGTCTTCTCGAGGCGCTCGAGCAGGTCGAGCGTCGCCCGGTGCTGGGGATTCCCCGGATCGAGAAAGCCCCGATAGACGTCCCTGGCGGCGAGCGGCCCGGCGAAAGCGGCGCACAGGGCGAGGGCGCCGGCGAGGCGGGCGCGGCGATCGACCTTCATCATGTTCCTTTCGTCGAGGGCGGAAGAGAACGGCCGACGAGGCGCACTTTGCCGTCCCGCGTCTGCACGTCGAAGGCGAGGCGCGTCGCACCCGTCGCTTTCCGGATCTCGGCGGCCTGTTTCTTCACGAGCTCCTCGAATCGATCGTAGCGGAGGCGCGAGGCGTCCTCGCCGACCGCCGCGCGAGCCGCGCAGTAACGATCGAAGAGAGACCTCAGGTCGCTCCGCCTGGAGCCTTTTACGGAGGCCGCCGCCCCGGCGTCGCCCGGGGGCGCCGGAGCCGGCCTCTCGCCCGATCGCACGCGGATCGGCGGCCGGACCCGTGCGCGGCCCTCCTCCTTGGCGAGGAGCCGTTTCTCCCACAGCTCCGAGAGGGCCGTGAAGCGGCTCTGGAGAGCCTGAAGCCGGAATCGCTCCTCCGCCCTGTCGAGGGCGGCGTTCCCGACCCGGCGGAGAACCTGCTCCACGCTCTTGCGGGCCGGAAGCGGGGGCACCTTCAGGTCGCCTGAGAAAAAGCGCTCGTAATCCAGCTTGAGCGACGCGATGCTCTTGTCGAGCAGATCGAGGTCGCGTGCGATCGAGACGGCCATCGGCGAAAAGTAGTCTACATTCGGCGCGCATGAACCCGGATGCGCCGCGGCCTCCCGCCATGGACCGCCTCCTCGGGAGCGCCTCCGGGAGAGCGCTCGCGGACCGGCACGGCCGGGCACGCGCGAAAGAGGCCCTCCGCGAGGCCGTCGACCGGTGGCGAGCCGAGAGCCCCCGGGAGGGGGACCCGACCGGGTGGATTCTGGCCGCCGCCGCCCGGACGCTCGAGGAAAGAGCCCCGGCCGGACCGCGGCGGGTCGTGAACGCGACCGGCGTCCTCCTGCACACGAACCTCGGGCGCGCTCCGCTCGCCGCCCAGGCCGTGGCCGCGGCGGGTCGCGCCGCGGGCTTCTCGACGCTCGAATACGACCTTCGCTCCGGGACGCGCGGGCGGCGTGGCGAGCACGTGAGGCCGCTCCTCCTCGCTCTTTTTTCTCCGGGTCGGGACGACCTCGACGCCCTCGCGGTCACGAACGCGGCCGCGGCGCTCCTCCTCGCCCTGGACACGCTCGCGAACGGCCGGAGAGTGGCGGTCTCGCGCGGAGAGCTCGTCGCGATCGGCGGAGATTTCCGGGTGCCCTCGATCCTCGCCAAGAGCGGCGCCTCGCTCCACGAGGTGGGCACAACGAACAGGACGACCCTCCGCGATTACGAGGAGGCGCTCGAGGCCGGCGCCGGCGCGATTCTCAAGGTGAGGCCCTCGAACTACCGCATCGTCGGCTTCACCGAAGAGGTCTCGCTCGCCGCGCTCGCCTCGCTCGCCGCGGCGCGCGGCGTCCCCGTGATCTACGACGCCGGGGCGGGTACCCACGTGCGTTTCACGGAGCCGGCTCTCGCGGAC
>DATGDV010000335.1:0-5930 GCA_035310685.1 Thermoanaerobaculia bacterium | reverse complement strand
AGCGCGAAGGCGCCATCCAGTCGGACGACGCGACCTGGGGCGTCTTGCAGGCCGCCATCCGCGTCCGCGCCACGGATACCTCGCTCGGCATGGGCTACCGCGTCGTGACGCAGTCGCTCAGTCGCGGTACGGCCCTCCTGCACAACGATCTGGAGTCCGTGGATTTCATGCTCGGCCAATCCATCCCGCTCGAGGCCCTTCGCTCGATCGGCTCGGATCTGCGTGCCCTGTTCTCGGTCGAACTCGGCAAGCGGCGCGAGGCCGAGGACGAGGAGAAGTCGAACCGCAGGCTCGCTGGAGGCTTCGCGGTTTCGTTCTGAAGGGTTCTGGCCCCCGCGCGTTTCTCGCGCACCACTCCAAATAGCCGGGGTCATCTTCAAGATTTCGTGGGCAAGTGCTCGCGCAGCGGCCTTCATGGCAGCCAAGGCTCATTTCTTCAACGGTTTAACCTGATTCAAAGAATCGGATTACTGGCATCTCCCTTGCTGCGAACCTCGACATGGAGCCTTGGCCACTCCGGTTGCGCGCATTGGCGCGATGGTTCGTCTTGTGCGCCTGTGTGCTGGCGCTCGTGCCGTCTGCACTTTGCCTCACGCGCAGAGTCTCGGCCTTCGGCAGGGCCGACGTGCTCGTCTCAGCCGAGCCCGAGGGCTTTCGCGTGCGTCGTGTCGGCGAGTCCGCCGCCCCTTCCGGCCTGAAGACGGGCGACCTGCTGCTCCTCGTGGACGGAGACGAGGCGCGGCGTTCCGGCGATCCTTCGCGCTGGCTCGCCGAGCGTTCCGCCGAGCTGACCGTCCTTCGAGGCGACACGCTCCGGACGTTTCGAAACGTGCCGGTCTCCTCCTGGGACTGGCGCTACCTCTTCCTCTTCGCCGTGGGTCTCGCCTTTCTGGCCGCTGGCTTCGCGGCGGCCCGACCCTCTGCGCCGTCGCGCGAGTCGCTCGTCTTCGCGGGCTTCGCGCTTTCCGTCGCGCTCGTCCTCACGCTCACTCCCGTGCCGCCCGTCAACGGTCTCTTCCGCGCAGCCGTCCTGCTCGAGGACGCGGCGCGCGCGCTGTTCCCCGCTCTCCTTCTGGCTCTCGTTTTCACGTTCCCGAGGCGCATGCGCCGCACGCCCGCGTGGGTCCCGTTCGCGCCCGCCGCGCTCCTCCTGGCCGCCACGGCCGCCGTCTATTCCGGAAGGGCGGCCGGCGATGCGTCTGCGGCCGTGAACGCTCTCGACCGCGCCCAGATCATCTGGATGGCGTCCGGCGCCGCCCTCGCGGCCGCCCGTCTGGTCGTCCTCGCACGCCGGCCGACGGACCTTCTGACCGAAAAGCAGGTTCGTTTCCTGCTCCTGGGCACGGTCGTGGGGATGCTTCCTCTCGTCCTCCTGAACTTCGTGCCCCACCTTCTCGGCGGCTCGATCCCGATCTTGTCCTCGCTCTCGGTCCTTCCCCTCGCTCTCGTCCCCGCGGCATTCCTCGCCTCGCTCACGCGGTACCGTCTCTGGGACGTCGAGGTCCTCGGCCGCCAGACGGCGTCCGTTCTCGGCGCCGTTCTCGTGGGAGCCGGCTTCTTCACGCTCGCACAGCTCCTTCTCGCCCATCCCGTCGCCGTGGGCGTTCCGCACGCGAGGGCCGCGCTGCAGGTATCCGCCGGGCTTCTCATGGCGTTGAGCTTCGGGCCGGTGCGCCGGAGCCTGTCCACCGCGTTTGCGCGGTTTCAGTATCGCGAAGCCCTGCGCGATCGCGAGGGCCTGCTCGCTCTCGTCCGAGAGCTGCCGGCGCCGCGAGCGCTCAAGGACCTTTCCGAGCTGCTGCGAGACCGGATTTCGCGGGGTCTCGGCGTCTCGCGCGCGGCCCTCCTGCCGGTCGCCGAGGACATGCTCGTGGTCCGGGAAATCGATGGAGGTCCGCCCCTTCCCCTCTCGGAGCTTCCTGCGCGGGCCCGCACGTCGACGACGCGCCTGTCGCGGCAGGATTTCGCGGCAAACCCGACGGCCGCGGTGTCGCGTCTCAGGCGCGCGGGGTTCCGCACGCTCGCGCCCCTGACCGTCTCCGGCCGCCTTCTCGCGCTTTTCGCGGTTGGCGACCGCGGGGGGCGCGTGCCGTTGTCGGGCGAGGACATCGAGCTCCTCGAAACGGTCCTCGCGCCGGCAGCCCTTGCGCTCGACCACGCGCGCCTGTTCGACGAGCTTCGCGTCGAGGCCGACCGCTACCGGACGCTCCAGCGCTTTCACGAGAACGTCGTCGCGGGCTCTGCCGCGGCGATCGCCGCGACGGACGAGCTGGGCCGCTTCACGTCGGTCAACCCGGCGTTCGAGGCTCTGCTCGGGCGAGGAGCGACGACGCTCGTCGGCGTGCCGGCTGCCGACGTCCTGCCGCCCGCCCTCGTCTCGGAGACGCCGCCCGCACGGCTCGAGACGGACCTGGGATCGGGGCCGCGGGTCCTCAACGTCGCCGTCTCGCCCTTCCCCGGTGCGAGTCCGGGTTCCCGCGCCCGCGTTCTCGTCCTCTACGATGCCACCGAAACCGCGCGCCTCGAACGCGCGCTCGCCGACCGCGAACGCCTGGCGGCTCTCGGCACGCTCTCGGCCGGCGTCGCGCACGAGGTGAACACGCCGCTCGCGGGCGTGGCGGGGTTCGCGCGCCTGCTTCTCGACGAGACGCCGGGCGACGATCCCAGGAGGACGCTCGTCGAGAAAATCGAACGCCAGGCGTTCCGGGCCTCGCGGCTCGTCGGCAGCCTGCTCGATCTCGCGCGCGGGAAGCCGCGCGAGTTCGTGCGCCTCGACCCGGCCAGCCTCGCCGAGGAGACAGGCTGGGCACTCGCGGACGAGAGCGCGGCACGGCACGCCTGCCTCGGCGTCGAGGCGGCCCCGAACCTCCCGCCGGTGTCCGGTCATCGGGACGCCCTGATCCAGGTGCTCGTGAATCTCGCCAAGAACGGGCTCGAAGCGGTGGCGTCGCCGCGCGCCGCCGGCGACCCGCCGCCTGCGGTCACGCTGCGCGTCGCCGCGGACGACGGACACGTCCTTTTCTCCGTCGAGGACAACGGGCCCGGCCTGACCGAGGCCGAGGCGGCCCGCGTGTTCGAGCCGTTCTATTCCACGAAGACCGCGAAGGGAGGGACGGGGCTCGGACTCGCCATCGCGAGGGATATCATCCAGGCGCACGGCGGGACGCTGACGGTGACGTCCGCGGGAGGGCGTGGCGCCCGATTCACCGTATCGCTGCCCGCCGCGACCTGAAAAATGTCCACCGTCCTCATCCTCGACGACGAGCCCGTCATCCGCGACGTCCTCGGATCCGTGCTGACGAAAGCCGGGTTCGCGACGCGCGAGGCCGCGACGGCGGCCGAGGGGCTCGACCGCCTCGCCAAGGAGGCCATCGATCTCCTCCTCCTCGACCTCATGCTCCCGGACCGCCCGGGCCTCGAGGTCCTTTCGGAGGTGAAAGCGCGGCACCCCGAGGTGCCCGTCGTCGTCGTGACCGCCTACTCGTCCGTGGAGAGCGCGATCTCCGCGATGCGCGAGGGCGCGTTCCACTACCTCCCCAAGCCCTTCCGGAACGAGGAGGTCGTCCACGTCGTCAAGCAGGCGCTCGAGAAGCGCCGGCTCGTGGCCGAGAACCGCGCCCTCAAGGCGCGCCTCGACATCCCGCCCGGCCTCAAGGAGATCATCGGGCGCTCGGCCTCGATGGAGCGCGTCTTCGAGACGATCCGCCAGGCGGCCGGCGCGCGCTCGACGGTCCTCATCACCGGAGAAAGCGGCACCGGCAAGGAGCTCGTCGCAAAGGCGCTCCACCGGCTGTCTCCCCGGGCGTCGGGTCCGTTCGTCACCGTGCATTCCGGGGCGCTCCCGCCCGACCTTCTCGAGTCGAATCTGTTCGGGCACGTCCGGGGTTCGTTCACCGGCGCGGTCGCCGACAAGAAGGGCCTGTTCAAGGCGGCCGACCAGGGCACGATCTTCTTCGACGAGATCGGCACGGTCCCCATCGAGACGCAGGCGAAGCTCCTGCGAGTCCTGCAGGAGCGAGAGTTCCTGCCCGTGGGCGCGGTCGAACCGCAGCACGCCGACGTACGCGTCATCGCGGCGACGAACGCCGATCTCGCCCGTCTCGTGGCCGAGGGGCGCTTCCGCGAGGATCTCTTCTACCGCCTCTGCGTCATCACGATTCCCCTTCCTCCGCTGCGCGAACGCCGCGAGGACATTCCGCTCCTCGTGGAGACTCTCCTCGCGCGAGCCGCGGCCGAGAACGGCCGGGCCGTCCCCTCCGTCACCCCCGCCACGATGAAGGCTCTCCTCGACCACGACTGGCCCGGCAACGTGCGCGAGCTGGAAAACGTCCTCGAGCGCGCCCTCGTCCTCGGCCACGGGGTCATCGACCTCGACCAGCTTCCCGACTCCGTGCGTCGCTCGGTGCCGCGCGCGGCGGCCCTGCCCGCCGAAGGACTCTCCTTCAAGGACGCCGTCGCCGCGTACGAGCGAGCGCTCCTCTCGGCGGCCCTGCAGCGCGCGTCGGGCGTCCAGAAGCGCGCGGCCGAGCTTCTCGGCCTCAAGCCCACGACGCTGAACGAGATGCTCAAGCGTCACGGGATGCTTCCGCGCGACGCGCGGGAAGGCCGGGACGCGGTCGAGCCGGAGGCCGCGGCGCCCTCGCGCGCTTGACTCTCCAGCCGCGAAGGCGCTTCTCCTGCTAGCCCGCCTATCCCCGGTCGAGACCGCGCAGCGGTCTCCGCGGGCTAGCTTCTCTTCAGGAGAACGAGCGTCCGGTCGTCGCCGAAGGGCGTGCCTGCGGTAAACGCGAGAACGACGGCGTTGAGCTCGGCCTCGATCTGGGCCACGGTGCCCCGGTGCGCCTTGACGAGCGCCTCGACGAGGCGCGGCGTCCCGAACTCCTCGTCTTCGGGATTCACGGCCTCCGTCACGCCGTCCGTGTAGAGGGCGAGGAGGTCGCCGGGCTCCAGCGTGAACGTTCCCGAGCCGTACGTTTTTCCGGGAAAGAGGCCGAGCGGGGGCCCGTGGGCTCCGAGCAGCTCCGTCCTGCCGCCGGCCCGCACGAGGATGCCCGGATTGTGGCCCGCGTTCGTGAACACGACGGAGCCCGATTCGGGGTCGTAGAGCGCGAGGAAGAACGTGATGAACTTCTCGGGGCTCGTGCGCCGGTAGACCATCTCGTTGAGGCGCGAGCAAAGCCGGTCCGGCGGGAAGTGTTCCCCGGCCCAGGCCTGGAACGCGGCCTGCACCGACGCCGCGAGAATCGAGGCGCCCATGCCCTTTCCGCTCACGTCCGCCACGACGACGTCGAGCGACCTGTCCCCCCGCTCGAAGAAGTCGTAATAGTCGCCGGAGACCGTGCGCGACGGAACCGTCCGGCCGAGGAGCTCCGTGTGCGGCAGAACGGGCTCGGCCTCCGGCAGCAGGCGCCTCTGGATGTCCCACGCGAGAGCCATCTCGCGCTCGATGCGCTGGCGGGCCGCGGCACCCTCCTGCAGGCGCAGATTCTGGATCTTGATCGCGGACGTGTTCGCGAGGGACGTCAGAAGCCGCAGGTCCTCTTCGCTGAAGCTCTTCCGCCCGAGCCTCACCTCGAGGTAGATCAGCCCGATGACCCGGTCCTCGACGAACAGAGGAGCCGCCATGCAGGACGTGATGCCCTGGATCCGGATCGACTCGGCTGCGCCGAGCCCGGCGTCCGTCGCCGCATCGATGAGGAGGACGCCGTTCTTCTTCTCCACGACCGACTGAATGAGCGTCTTGCTGAGCCGGATGTCGGACGGGTCGATGCCCGGCGCGTACTTCACCTTTTCCGGTTTCAGCTCCCCGTGTTCGTCCGCGAGCATCAGGAGGCCGCGGTCGGGCTGCAGGAACGTGAAGGTCTTCTCGAGCACGAGCTCGAGGAGCCGGTTCAACGGAATGTCGCCGAGAAGGTCGACGGAGATCTCGT
>DATGDV010000334.1:0-4361 GCA_035310685.1 Thermoanaerobaculia bacterium | reverse complement strand
GGCGAGGGCCGCCGCTCTTTCGGCGGCACGCAGCGCCGCCGCCACATCTTCTTCTTCGGTCTCCTCGGCCTTGCTCTTCCCGTCGCCGCCCTGGCCGTGCGGAACGTCTCCGCCGGCGTGCCGCCGCTGACGTTCGACACGCGGCAGGCCATCGGCCTCGTCTGGGGCAACGCGCGCGGCGCGAACGCGACGACGATGTCGCCGCCGGGGATGGCCCAGATTCTCGACGAGGCCCATGGCTCCACGCTGAGCACGGTGCGCCTGGTGCTCGAGAGCTACCGGGGCGCGCCGCTGGATCTGCCGAAGCTCCTCCTCAGAAAGCTCGCGACGTTCTTCAACGAGTTCGAGGTGCCGGACAACGCGAGTTTCTATTTCTTCCGGGACCGATTGACGATTCTGAGAGTGCTCCCGGTCTTTCCCTGTCTGCTCGGAATAGGGGGAGTCGGCCTTTGCGCGGCGCTGTCGCGCCGCGTGCTGAGAAAGGAAGAGGGGTTGCTGGTGCTCGTCGCGATTCTCGTGCCGCTCGCGGCCTGTCTGCTGGTCCAGACCACCTCCCGCTACCGCGCCGCGATGGCCGGTCCGCTCGCGCTCGGCTGCGGTCTCTTTCTTCTGATCGCCGTCGACGCGATGCGCCGTCGCCGTCTGCGAGAGGCCGGCGTTCTGGCGGTGGCCGCTGGTGTGCTGTCTCTCGTTCCCCTTCTCCCGTCGACCATTCCGGCCGGGAGGCATCGCTTCGCCGACGCGATGGTCTACGCGACTCTCCTCGAAGGCCGGGGAGACCTCGCCGGAGCCGCGCGGGAGGTTCGGCGCTACCTCGAGGAGGGGACGGACGACTCGCTCCGGGACGCCGGAGTCGCTTCGTTCCGCCACTGGTACGAGACGGGCGACCGGAGCGGGACGAACGTCGCGCCGGAAGGCCTCGCACCGCCGGGCCGGCGGCTGAAGAAGAAAGAGAATTGATTTCTGCCATCGGTGGACGCGTCAGCGGCCACCGATAGCAGAAAGAATATGGTTCTTTTCGGACGTCAGCGGCCGCGGAAGCCGCCGCCGCCGGGCCGGCCGCCGCGGAAGCCGCCGCCTCCGCCCGGCCTCCGGTCGCGGTCGAAGTGGCGCGGCCTGTCGTCGCGGCCGCCGTTCCCCTCGCCCGCCGCCACCGAGGCCGTGAGGCCGAGTCGCTCGATCTCCGCGGCGCTTTCCTCGGGCGTGAGCGCCTGGCGGCGCGAGAGCTTGATCTTCCCGTTCACGGGGTCGATCGCGATGATCTTGACCTTGACCTTGTCGCCCATCTTCACGACGTCGGTCGTCTCGCGCACGCGCCCCGGAGCGAGCTCCGAGATGTGGACGAGCCCGTCCATGCCTGGAAGGATCTGCACGAAGCAGCCGTAAGGCTCGATGCGCATGACGGTGCCGAGGTATTCCGTGCCGATCTCGGGAACCGTCGTGAGCTGGCGGATCGCCTCGAGGCACTTCTCCGCGGTTCCGAGGTCGCTCGAGGCGACCGTCACGGTGCCGTCGTCCTGCACGTCGATCTTGCAGGCGTATTCCTTCTGCAGGGCGCGAATCGTCTTGCCGCCGGAGCCGATGACGTCGCGGATCTTCTCCTCGGGAACCATGATCGTGAGGAGGCGCGGCGCGAACGCGGAGAGCTCGGGGCGCGCCGCTTTCAGCGTCTGCTCCATCTTGTCGAGGATGAAGAGGCGGCCGTGGCGGGCCTGCTCGAGCGCCTGCTGGAAGATCTGCGGCGTGATGCCGCCGATCTTGATGTCCATCTGGAGGGCCGTGATCCCCGCCCGCGTCCCGGCGACCTTGAAGTCCATGTCGCCGTAGTGGTCTTCCTGGCCCGCGATGTCGGTCAGGACGGCGAACGAGTCGCCCTCCTTCACGAGGCCCATCGCGACGCCCGCGACCGATCCCTTGACGGGCACGCCCGCGTCCATGAGAGCGATCGAGGCCCCGCAGATCGTCGCCATCGACGACGAGCCGTTCGACTCGAGGATGTCGGACACGACGCGGATGGTGTACGGGAACTCCTTTTCGTCCGGCAGGACGGCCTGCAGCGAGCGCCAGGCCAGCCGGCCGTGCCCGATCTCGCGGCGGCCTGGGGATCCGAATCGCTTGACCTCGCCGACGGAGAACGGCGGGAAGTTGTAGTGGAGGAGGAACGCGCGCTCGGACTCGCCCTCGAGGTCCTCGATGAGCTGTGTGTCGTCCGACGTCCCGAGCGTCACCGTGACGAGCGCCTGCGTCTCGCCGCGCGTGAAGAGAGACGAGCCGTGCGTGCGCGGGAGGACGCCCGCTTCGATGGTGATCGGCCGGATCTGGTCGAACGCCCGCCCGTCGAGGCGCTTGCGCTCCTTGACGATCGTCTCGCGCGTGAGGGTCTCCACGAGCTCCGACAGCGCGCGTTTGGCCAGCCGGCGCGTCTCCGGCTGGTCCTCGGGGATCAGCTCGACGCCGTACTTCTTGACTTCCTTGATCTTCGCGTACGAATCGATCTTCCCGGGATACGTGAGGGCCTCCATCATCGGGCCCTCCCACTGGCCGCGGACGGCCGCCGCGAAGTCCGCGGGCACCGGCGCAGGAGACGTGAACGGCGCCTTCACGACTTTGCGGCGCGCGGCCATCGAGGCGATGGCCTCGACGATCTTCCGGACCTGCGCGTGCCCGCTCAGGATGGCCTCCAGCATCACGCCCTCGGAGACCTCCTTCGCGCCCGCCTCGACCATTGAGACCGCGTCGTGCGTGCCGACGACGACGAGGTCGAGCTCGGACTCCTTGCGCTCCTTCGCGGTCGGATTGAAGACGAAGCGCTCGCCGATCTTGCCGACGCGGACGGCGCCGAGGATCTCCCGGAACGGAATCGTGTTGATCGCGAGCGCCGCGGCGGCGCCGTTGATCGCGAGGACGTCGGGGTCGTTCTCGCCGTCGGCCGAGAGGACGAGGCCCACGATCTGCGTCTCGAAGTTGAAGCCCTCGGGAAAGAGCGGGCGGAACGGCCGGTCGATCATCCGGCACGTGAGGATCTCCTTCTCGGTGGGGCGGCCCTCGCGCTTGAAGAAGCCGCCGGGGATCCGGCCCGCCGCGTACTGGTATTCCTTGTACTCGACGGTGAGGGGGAGGAAGTCGATGTCCTTCGCTTCCTTGGAGTAGCAGGCGGTCACGAGGACCACCGTGTCGCCGCACTTCACGACGGCGGCGCCGTCTGCTTGCTTGGCGATCTTGCCGGTCTCGATCGTGAGCGAACGGCCATCGAGATCGACGGTCAGGGTGTCGTGCATGGGCAATTCCTTTCGCGTGGCCCCGCCCGGCGGACACGAGGCCCCGACGCCGCGGAATGCGGGCCGGGACGTGCCGCCGAACGTGAGGGAAGAAGGACTACTTGCGCAGTCCGAGGCGTTCGATCAGGGCCCGGTACCGCTCCGCGTCACGCCTCTTCACGTAATCGAGCAGCCGACGCCGCCGTCCGACCATCTGGAGGAGTCCCCTCCGCGAGTGATGGTCCTTGGCGTGCGCCTTGAAATGCTCGGTCAGCTCGGAGATGCGCTTGGAGAGAAGGGCGACCTGGACCTCGGGGGACCCGGTATCGCTCTCGTGGCGCCGGTAGCTGGTGATCGTTTCCGCCTTTTTCGTGGTGAGCTGGGCCAATTTCGTTTTTTCCTTGGGCTTCTCTAATTTTTCAGCCCGCGAAGTCTACCGGGACGCATTCCGGGCGTCAAACGTCACTCGGCGAGGACGATCTTCGGGCGGGCGAGCGCGAGGACGCCCCTGCCGAGCGGCTCGAGGACGCCGAGAGCGAGGAGCTCGCCGCCGGCCGTGAGGCGCACCATCGGAGCGCCGGCCGCCTCGGGCGGGACGCGCACGGGCACGCCGTGCCCGCTCTTCACTTTCATCGCCTCGGCGGGAGCGAGGGGGACCGCGGGGAACGGGAGCGGGATCTCCGAGAGCGAGAGCCAGAACGGCTTCGACAGGCGCTCGGCGGGCGGGAGCGCCTCGAGTTCGGGCAGCGTGCGCGCATCTTCGAGGCGGAAAGGTCCGATCGACGTGCGGCGGAGCGATGCGAGATGGGCTCCAAGGCCCAGGGCCTTTCCGACGTCGTGGGCGATCGAGCGGATGTACGTGCCCGACGTGCACGAGATGCGGAAGCTCGCGACCTCGCCGTCGAGGGCGAGAATCACGAATTCGCGCACGGTGACCGTCTTGGGGAGTTCGGGCACGGCCTCGCCCTTCCTCGCGAGGTCGTAGAACTTCCGCCCCTCGAACTTCTTCGCGGAGAAAGGCGGCGGAGACTGCCGGATCTCGCCCGTGAACGAGCGGCAGACCTCTTCCAGGCGCGCTCTCTCCGGCCGGGGATCGGGGTGCGG
>DATGDV010000333.1:0-4989 GCA_035310685.1 Thermoanaerobaculia bacterium | reverse complement strand
CGCGTTCCGGAAAAGGGGTTTTCTCGTTTCCATCGGGCACACCGAGGCGGGCGCCTCGGTTCTCGACGAAGCCCTCGAAGCGGGGGCGACCCACATGACGCATTTCGGGAACGCGATGAAGCCACTCCACCACCGCGACGTCGGGCCGATCGGCTGGGGACTCGCCACGGACGGCGTCACGGTCGACGTCGTCGCCGACCTCCATCACCTCGCGCCCGAGATGCTGCGCCTCGTCCTGAAGGTCAAGGGGGAGAGCCGCGTCGCCCTCATCAGCGACGCGATGCCCGCCGCCGGACTCGGGGACGGCTCCTACGGCGTCTGGGGAGAAACGCTCACCGTCAAGGACGGCGCCGCACGCAACTCCGCCGGCGCGCTCGCGGGCTCCGCCTGCCTGCTCGACGAATGCGTGGCGCGCCTCGCGTCCCTCGGCGTGCCGAAAGAAGCGGCGCACCGGATGGCCAGCCACGTCCCGCGGGGGCTCTTCTCGTAGGAGAGCGACGCTGGATTTCGAGCCGCCCTTCTGACATCCTCCGGCCCGCGCCCTCATGGACCTCACTCTCTTCGAAGACGGAAGCGTCACGATCGTCACGCTGTCGGGTGACCTCGTCATCGGGGAAGCGGAGGCTCTGTTCAAGAAGACCGTGAACCGTCTCATCGAGGAAGGGAAGGTGCGCCTCGTCGTGGATTGCACCGGCCTGAGGTACGTCGATTCGTCCGGCCTCGGCGCTCTCGTGCGCGCGCTCACGACCGCACAGCGCGACGGCGGAGCCGCCAAGCTTCTCGGCGTCCCGTCTTCCCTCCGGAAGCTCCTCGAGCTCACCCGACTCGACTCCGTCTTCGAGATGTTCGAGAGCCGCGAACAGGCCGTCTCGAGCTTCTGACGACCGGCTGCGGCGGCGCGGGAGTGGTGCGAATGGGCGACGTGAACGGAACAGGGCGTGCCGCCGAGGCCGAAGCCGGTGCTCTCGGAGAGCTGGCGCGCTGCGAGACCCTCGCCCAGAAAGCGGCCTGGGCCGCGCGCTGGTGCGCGCGGCTCGCCGGGGCGGATGCGGCGCTCGTCTTCGCCGTGCACGCGGCCACGAACGGCTGGATCGCTCTCGGCGCTTTCGGCGAGGGAGCCGCGAAAGCCCTTCGACGCGTCGTACCTCGGGACTCGGGAATCGCCCGTGAGGTCGTTCGCAGCCGGGCGGCGAAAGCCGTGCGCGGTGACGATGCGGCCGTGATCTCCGATCCGCTGCTCTCCGCGCTCCCCGCGGGCAGCGGAGCCATCCTCGTCGCTCCCTTTCTCCTGGACAAGGGGGCGGCCGGCGCGGTCGCCCTCTCGTTTCGGCAGAGCCCGGCGCACGACCGGCTCGCGCCGCTCGAAGCCTTCCTGCCCGCCGCCGCCGCCGCTCTCGACCGCGCCCAGCTCGCGGAACGGAAGGTGGCCGGACAGCTCTTCGCCATCGAACGCCTCACGAACCTCTACGACGTCGCCAAGGCGTTCGGCTCGACGATCCATCTCGGAGACCTCTCCAGCCTCATTGCCCGAAAGGCCGCGGACTTCGCGGCCGCCGAGGTCGCGTCGTTCTGGCTTTTCGACTCCGAGGCGGACGAGGTCTCGCTGGCCGCGACGGCCGTCAACGAGAACTACGAGGTTCCGAATCCGCCCGTGTCCGTCGGCGGGGCCCTCGTGGGGACCGTCCTCGCGGATCAGACGGTCGTTCGGAACAGCGCGCTCGCGAGCGACGACCCTCTCCGGCACGAGAATCCGTCTTACGAGATACGCTCCGTCCTGGCCGCGCCGCTCTTCGAGAAGGACCTTCCCGTCGGCGTGATCGTCGCCGTCAACAAGCGCGGTCGCGTCCCGGAGTTCACCGCAACCGACGAGGAGCTGCTCGTCGACGTCGCACGGCAGGCCGTCACGGCCCTGCGAAACGCCCGGCAATACGAGGCCGAGAAGAGGGTCCAGGAGCTGGACGCCCTTCTCGCCGTCAGCCGCGAGATCACCTCGACGCTCGACCTCGACAAGGTGATGCATTCGATCGTGAACGCGACCGCCGCGCTGATCCGGTACGACCGGTGCGCGATCGCGGTGCAGAGCCGCGGCCGCCTGAAGCTCGGGGCCGTCTCCGGCGTCCTCGAGATGGACCGAAGCCGACCCGACCTCAAGAGGACGGAGGAGATCCTCGAGTGGGTCTACGGGACCGGGACCGACGTGAACGTCACCGAGGCCGACGACGGCACGCTCACCGCGGATCGCCCCGAGACCGCCGAGAAGTTCCGCGTCTTCTTCCGGGAGAACAAGCTCAAGTCCTTCTACGGGATCGTCCTGAAGGACGAGGAGGGGAAGCTCGGCGTCCTCGCATTCGAGAGCAGCGAGGCCCTGGACTTCGATCCGGAAACACGCGGACTCCTCCAGATCCTCGTGAACCAGGCGACCGTCGCCGTGCGCAACGCGCAGCTCTACCAGCAGGTGCCCCTCGTCGGCTTCTGGCGGCCTCTCCTCCGGAAGAGGAAGGAGTTCCTCGCCATCTCCCGAGGCCGCCGCACGACGTGGGTCCTCTCTGCGGCCGTCCTGTTCGTCGTCCTGTTTCTCGTCCCGTGGCGGATGCGGATCACGGGCGCGGCCCGGATCCTCCCGGGGAAACGCGCGGCCGTGACGGCCGGGGTCGATGGCGTCGTCGCGAGCGTGCTGAAACTCGAAGGGGACGTCGTGAAGCAGGGGGACGTGATCGCCGTCCTCGAGGACGAGCGGTACGCGGCAGCCGCCGCAGAGGCGCGGTCGGCGTACCAGATCGCCGTCGCCGACCTCGCGCGTCACCGCGATTCCGGAAACGCCGCGGCGGCTTTCGAGGCCGACTCGAGGAAGAACGAGCTGGCGGCCCGGATCGCGTTCGAGCAGGCGCAGCTCTCGGGCACCCGCCTCGTGGCGCCGATGGCGGGCGTCATCGTCACGCCTCGCATCCAGGAGCGGGTCGGCCAGCATCTCGCGACGGGCGCCGAGCTCTGCGTCGTGGCGGATACCGGAAACGTCATCGCCGAGGTGGCGGTGCCCGAGGAAGAGATCGCCTTTCTCGCGGCCGGACAGAGCGCGGGCGTGAAGGTGAATCCCTACCCGGGCCGCACCTTCGGGGGAACCGTCACGCGGGTGGGCAGCGTCGTTCGCGAGGAGGACAAGGAGCGCTACGTCGTGGCCGACATCGGGATCGCCAATCCGGACGGGACCCTGAAGACGGGGATGCTCGGGAAGGCGAAGATCGTGGCCGGGCGGAGCAACATCGCGTTGCTCTTCCTGCGGCGGCCCGCCCGCTGGCTCTACGGGAAGCTCTGGCCCCTCCTGCCGTGAGCGCCCTTCCGGCTTCGCGCCCGCCCCTCGCCGCGGGACAGGGGGCCGCGGCTCTCGCCCGGAAGCTCGGCGCCCCCGACGAGCGCCCTGCCCTCCGGAAAGACCTCGTCGTCCGCCGCCAGGTGCAGATGGGTGACT
Source organism: Thermoanaerobaculia bacterium (assembly GCA_035310685.1). GTDB lineage: Bacteria > Acidobacteriota > Thermoanaerobaculia > UBA5066 > UBA5066 > Fen-183. The sequence goes on along the minus strand of DATGDV010000333.1, from coordinate 1,523 downwards.
CGCGGTTCATGGTGAAGGACCCCGAGCGCCTCCAGTACTTCAACTTCGCCGAGAACGAGTGGCGACTCATCGAGCTCTTCGACGGCACGCGGACGCGCCCCGGGATCGTGCAGACCTACAACGAGCTCTATTCCTTCGACCCCATCGATCTCGCGGTCGTGGACCAGTACGAAGAGCTCCTCCGCGACATCGAGCTCATCGAACGGTCGACGGCCGAGAAGAGCCTGCAGCTCCTCGCCCACGCCGCCGAGGCGCGCAAGCGCGCCGCCGAGCTCAAGGCGGAGGGGTTCAACCCGTTCTTCCTCCTCTTTCACATCCTGGACCCCGACGAATTCATGAACCGGACCGTCCGGTACGTGCGGTGGCTCTGGACGCCCCCCGTCGTGATCGCCTGGGCCCTCGGCGTCGCCTGGACGATCGGCGTCTTCATCCTGCACTGGGAACCGATCTTCACGGGGACATACGAGCTGTACGCGTTCCTTCACAAGCCGCTGATCGATGCGATTCAGTTCTTCTTCATCCTCTCCTTCGTCGGTTTCTTCCACGAGTTCGGACACGCTTTCGCGACGAAGGTCTACGGCGGCGAGGTCCACGACATCGGGATCGCGCTCCTGTACTTCACGCCCGCCTTCTACTGCGACACGACGGACGCCCTCCTCTTCACGAGCAAGTGGCATCGCCTCTGGGTGACCACCGCCGGCATCTTCGTGGAAGGCTTCATCTGCATTTTCGCCACGGTCCTCTGGGTGGCGTCCTATCCCGACACCCTTCTTCACGACGTCGCCTTCAAGGCGATGCTCTTCACGGGGATCTCGACCATCTTCTTCAACGTCAATCCTCTCGTGAAGATCGACGGCTATCACGCGCTGACGAGCATGCTCGAGATGCCGGGACTCCGCGAGGACTCCTTCCGCTACCTCGGCCTCTTCTTCCAGAGGCACGTCCTGAGGCTCAACGTCGACGTTCCGGTCACGACGAGGCGGCGCCGCCGGATCTACTGGATCTACGGCCCGCTCGCGCTCGCGTACGTGGGCGTCGTCATGTCGGTCATCGGGGGGATCCTCAACAACCTCTACCGGAAGGTCGCCCCCGACTTCGCCATCCTCCTCCTCGTCGTCTCGCTCCTCTTCATCTTCAAGAAACGAGTCCGGCTCGTCCTCCGGACCGTGCGGCTCTTCTATCTCGACAAGAAGGAGTACCTGATGTCCCCCGTCGCCCGGCCCCGCCTCCTTCTTCTCGCAGGAGCCCTCCTCGCCGTCCTCTTCGTCCCCTTCAGCCGCGAGACGATCCCGGCCGAGGGCGTCCTGGGGCCCGTGGCGCGACTTCGGGTCGAAGCGCCCGAGTCCGGCACCGTGGACGCCGTCCTCGCGCGGGAAGGCGACTCCGTCAAGGAGGGAGAGGTGCTCTTCCGGATTTCCGGCGAGGGAGCCGAATCGGCGGCGGCCCGGCGGGCTGCGGAGAGGGACCGCTCGTCGGAGGCCGCGAGAGCCGCGCGTGTCGCGGGCTCCGCGCCCGAGGCGTAC
>DATGDV010000332.1:0-4527 GCA_035310685.1 Thermoanaerobaculia bacterium | reverse complement strand
GATCTTTCCCACGGCTTCCTCCCTTCCCGCGGGCAGTTTCGCACAGCCCTTTCCGCCGGGGGGGCGGAGAGCAACGCCGGAAGCTCCCGGCCGGATCGAGGAACCCGTCATCCCCAGCGCGGCTGTTCGTCGGGGCTGATTCCGAGCGAGATCTTCCCGACGATCTCGTGGACGAGCGCCGAGTTCGCCGGGTGGAAGCGTCCCGCGCGGCAGTCGCGGAACAGGCGCTCGAGCTCGCTCTTCTTGAACATGCCGAACCCGCCCGAGAGATCGAGCGCGCGGTCCACGATCCGGAACGCGCCCTCCACGGCGTGGTACTTCATCGCGACGAGGCGGAGGAACCAGTCCGGACCGATCGCGCCCCGCGTCCAGTCGTGCGCGATCGCATCGACATGGGGCCCGATCGATTCGAGCTCGATCGAGATCTCCGCGATGCCGTGCTGGATCTCGGGGTGGTAGATCATCGGCCGCGTCAGCCCGATCGACGTCTTCGTCTTCAGCTGCTCGATGATGACCTCGCGCGTCCTCTGCCCGATCGCGTAGTAGACGTTCGCGAAGCCGGTCAGGCCCCACGTGAAGAAGCCGAGGATGAACATGTCCACCCCGGCGACGCCCGCGGGGACGACGCGCGCGACGTACTTGTCGGGGATGAACGCGCCGTCGAGGATGGTGTCGTCGCTGCGCGTCGCGCGCATCCCGAGGACGTCCCACGTCTCGTGGAGGGTGACGCCTGGCGTGCCCTTCGGCAGGAACGCGTGCACGATTTTCGGCCCGGACGGATCGCTCGTGTCCATCGCGTGGAGGCCGAGCCGCGTCCAGACGGGCGTCAGGCTGCCGAAGGACTTCCGGCCCGTGATGCGCCAGCCCCCGTCCACGCGCTCCGCTTTCGCGGTCGAGAGGAGGCCCGGGATGTCGTTGCCATGCTCGGCGTGGCCCGCGGCGAATACCTCGCCCGCCGCCGCCTCCTTCAGGACCCACTCGCAGGACTTGTCGCCGCTCCTCCAGAGATCGGCGGCGTCGCCCACCCAGTAGTTGTGCATGTTGATGCACAGCGCGGTGGCGGGCGCGTAGAGCGCGAGCTTGCGCGTCTCGAGCGCCACCTCCTCGAGCGTCATTCCCGCCCCTCCGAACTCCTTCGGCACCGCCATGAGGAGGTATCCCGCGGCCTTCAGCTCGTCGAAATCCTCCTGGCAGAATTGATTCTCCCGGTCGTAGAGCGGCGCGCGCTTCCGGCACCTCGCGAGCAGAGCGTCCGTGAGAACGGGTTTCGTCGCGACCAGCATCGCCTCACCTCCGAATTTCCCTCTCGGTCTCTCGTGGAAGGCGCGAATTCTGACGCGTTTCTGCGCCGAGAGTCAATCTCATTCGCGGCCGGGCGGGTCGGAAGCACCTAGTCTTCTTCGGGCCCCCGGGAGGGACGGCGGCTCCTGAGCCGGAGCGCCCTTTCCGTGAGGCTGCCCTTCCTTACGTGCATCCCGGAGCGCGTCAGGTCGCCGATCGACCCTTCCAGCGGCACCTCGAGGCCTGCCGACTTTGAGAGGCCGATCTTCTGGCTCGCGTACACGCTGCGGTGTCCGACGAGGAGGAACGCCGTCCCCGCGGTGAGCGCCGCGTAGACGCCGACGTCCCGTGGCAGGAGCTCGATGCCCATGACGGCCGCCGCGATCGGCGTGTTCGCGGCGCCGGCGACGACCCCCACGAAGCCGAAGGCCGCGAAGAGCCCCGTCGGGAGGTGGAGGAGCCGCGCGAGAGCCGCGCCGCTCGTCGCTCCGATGAAGAAGAGGGGCGTCACGATCCCGCCGCTTCCACCGGTCTCCAGCGTGACGGTCGTGGAGACGATCTTCCACAGGAACGCGAGGAGCGCGATCGTTCCCGTGGCGGCGAGGGCATTCTCGATCGTCGGGACCCCGAGCCCGGCGTACGCGTCGCCGACAAGGGCATAGAAGGCCGCGAGAAAGACGCCTCCGGCCGCGGCGACGACGTACGGGTGCTCCTCGAAGCGCCGGAGGCCGCGCTCGAGCCCCCGCATCGCCTCGATCAGGAGGAGCGCGACGAGGCCGAATACGGCTCCTGAGACGATTGAGAGGCCGACGAGCTCGGAGCGCCCGAGTCCGCCGAGCCCGGCGGGAAGGGCGGGCACCGGCGCCCGCGAGCCGCAGACGAGATGTGCGACGATTCCGGACACGAGACAGGGGAAAAGGACCGCGTACTCGATCCGCCCGAGGTAGAGCACCTCGATCCCGAAGAGGGCTCCGGAAATCGGCGTTCCGAAGACGGCCGCGAAGCCGGCGCCGATGCCGCAGATCACGAGCCGCCGCCGGTCCTCGTCCCTGAGCCGAAGGACGTCCGCAAACAGGCTCGTGATCGAGGCCCCGATCTGGGCGCAAGGCCCCTCCTTCCCGACCGAGCCTCCGAACGCGAGCGTCACGACAGTCGCGAGAAGCTTGATGGGCGCGACCTTCCAGGGGATCCGGCCGGACTCCCGATGAACCGCCGCGATCACGGCCTCGGTCCCGTGGCCGCGTGCCGTCGGAGCGAATCTCCGGATCAGACGCACGCACGCCGGGAGCGCGAGCGGAAGGAGCCACGTCGGCGAGATCCCGCCCGGGGTGACACTCTTCACCCAGGTCCCGGACGCCGCGAGCGCCCACAGGAACGCGCGCGTTCCGAAGCCGACGCAGAGCCCGGCCGCGGCCCCGAGCAACGCCCACTTGAGAGTGCTGATGAGGAGCGCCGTATGCTCCGTGTACCAGTGCGTTTCGTCGACGAGCCGGGGAGGGGGCGTCTCGCCCGGAGGACCGAGGAAAGGCTCTTCTTTCACGATCAAAGTCTAAGCTCCGAAGGGACCCCCGCCGGCATCTGAACCAGACGTGAGCACGAGCCCATATACCCTTGCATCCGGGAGACGCATATGAGCGAGCCCCTCGCGCCCGATCCGGAGTCGGTCCGCCTCGCGGAAGACCGCGCGCGGAAGAAGAACTGGAAAAGGTGGGGGCCGTACCTCTCCGAGCGCCAGTGGGGCACCGTCCGCGAGGATTACAGCCCCGACGGCTCGGCCTGGGAGTACTTCCCGCACGACATGGCGCGCTTTCGCGCGTACCGCTGGGGGGAGGACGGCATCGCCGGCATCTCCGATCGTCACGGAAGCGTCTGCTTCGCGCTCGCCCTGTGGAACGGGTCGGACCCGTACCTGAAGGAGCGCCTCTTCGGCCTCACCGGCAGAGAGGGGAACCACGGCGAGGACGTGAAGGAGTATTACTTCTATCTCGATTCGACGCCGACCCACTCGTACATGCGGATGCTGTACAAGTACCCGCAGGCGGAGTTTCCGTACGCGAAGCTCCGCGAGGAGAACCGGCGGCGCGGACGGCGGGAGCTGGAGTACGAGCTCCTCGACACCGGCGTCTTCGACGGGAGCCGCTACTTCGACGTCTTCGTCACGTACGCGAAAGCCTCGCCCGAGGACATCCTCGTGGAGATCGAGGCTTTCAATCGCGGCCCCGGGGCGGCGCCGATCCACCTCCTTCCGACGCTGTGGTTCCGCAATACGTGGTCGTGGGGGCTCGACGCGCGAAAGCCGCGCGCTCGCAAGGCCGAGGGAGCGGCGGGCGTTGCGACGGTCGCGATCACGCACCCCGCGTACGGCGACCGCACGCTCTACGCCGAAGGGGCGCCGGAGCTGCTCTTCACCGAGAACGAGACGAACAACCGCCGGCTCTTCGGAACGGAGAATGACGGCCCGTACGTGAAGGACGCGTTCCACGAGCGCGTCGTGCACGGCGTTCAGGAGGCGGTGAACCCCGCGGGGTTCGGCACGAAAGTCGCCGCGTGGTACCGGCTCGAGGTGCCCGCGGGCGGCACGCGAAGGATCCGGCTGCGCCTGACGGACGCGAATCCGGCCGACCCGTTCGGCCCCGGTTGCGACGCGATTCTCGCGGCCCGCCGGACGGAGGTGGACGCCTTCTACGCGAACGTGATCCCGGGCGACGTCTCGGACGACGCGAAGAGCGTCATGCGCCAGTCGTTCGCCGGTCTCCTGTGGAGCAAGCAGTATTACGGTTACGAGGTCGCGCGCTGGCTCAAGGGCGATCCCGATCAACCGCCGCCCCCGCCGGAGCGGAAACACGGCCGGAACTCCGGGTGGGGTCACCTCTACAACGCGGACGTCGTCTCGATGCCGGACAAGTGGGAGTACCCCTGGTACGCCGCGTGGGATCTCGCGTTCCACACCGTGCCGCTCGCCCTCGTGGATCCGGACTTCGCCAAGCAGCAGCTCATCCTCCTCGTGCGCGAGTGGTACATGCACCCGAACGGGCAGCTTCCCGCGTACGAGTGGAAGTTCAGCGACGTGAACCCGCCCGTCCACGCGTGGGCCGCATGGCGGGTCTACAAGATCGACGCGAAGCGGTCCGGGAAGCCCGACCGCGTCTTCCTCGAGCGGATCTTCCAGAAGCTCCTCCTCAACTTCACCTGGTGGGTGAACCGGAAGGACGCCGAGGGGCGGAACGTCTTCCAGGGCGGGTTCCT
>DATGDV010000331.1:0-3246 GCA_035310685.1 Thermoanaerobaculia bacterium | reverse complement strand
GACGGCACGCTCTACGAAGTCTTCACCTCGTCCTACGGCGCGGTCATCACGGGCGCCACCGCGTCCGACGCGAAGCTTCCGGTCCTCGCGCTTCGCACGACGCCGCCCGGCGGCGTCGCGAGCGTCGAGATCGTCGGCGGCACCGTGAACGACCTCGACACGTTCGGCGAGTCGCTGGAGTTCGACGAGACCACGCAGACCGTCTTCGTCGTCTACACGAGGCTCCAGGGCTTTTTCGCGGACGTGCACGTCGCGATGCGCCGGACCGGTGCCTGGACGGAGGGCCGCTTCCTGCCGAATCCCGGGCTCTTCGTCTCGATGAACCCGCAGCTCCTCGTGACGCGGCAGACGTACACGGACGCCGACGACACGGGCCAGACCTTCACGAAGTCGCGCACGATCCTCTCTATCGTGTGGTGGGAATTGAACGACGCCTCGCAGGCGCGCTACGCCGCCGTCTTCATCGAGGACGGGAGCCTCAGGCTCGACGACGTCACGGCCTGGAACCTCAACGAGCTGAACGGCGCCGCCGGCCCGACGGACGACTCCGGTCTCCCCCTGTCGTCGTACGTGCACCCCGCCCTTCAGCGCGATGCCGGCACGAACGGCGGCGTGCTCGTGTCCTTCGCGAATCTCGCCACGCGCACGCAGCAGGTCATCCGCCTCGCGTTCCCCGACAACCTCCCGAAGCTCGTACCGCCGGACGGGCTGACGCCCGCGCAGCGGACGTCGTTCGCGCGCGGCCACACGCCCATCGGACGGGCGTTCACGCAGAGTGACATCCCCAGAATGGACCTGCCGTTCTCGATGCAGGTGGGCACGATCATCTCGCCGGGCGGCATCCCGACGTTCTACTGGAGCTCGGACACGGCCCTCTCGTACCTCCGCGGCGGATCGGACACGGTCCTCGCGATCCCGCTCCGCCCGGACTTCCCCGTCGACCGCGCGCTCGCGGTCGTCCGGGACATGTCCGAGAAGGAATAGAAGACCAGGGCGGTTCCGGCTCTTTCGGGTTTGGTTCTTCTCGGGTTTCTCTCTGGAGTGGCTGCAGAAGCAGCAGCCGCATATCAGAAACGTCCCTCTAGAGACCCCGCGGGAGGTCCGCGCGCGGATCCCTCTCGTACAGCGAGCCGAACTTCGCGGCGAGCGCGCGTCCTTCTTCCGTGGGCCGCCCCGGCATCGCGATCGAGACACGGTACGTGTGGTCGCCGTCCGCTCCACGCCCGCTCCGCACCCCGTAACCCTTGAGCCGGAAACGCTGGCCCCCCGCGGTGCCGGGCGGAATGCGCGCCCGCACGGGGCCGTGAATCGTCGGAACGTCGATCTCAGCGCCCAGATAGGCCTCGGACACCGTCACCGGGACCTCGGCGAGGATATCGTCGCCCTCGCGCGAGAAATACGGGTGCGGGACGACCGTGAGGGAGACGTAGAGATCGCCCTTGTCGCTCCGGCCCTTGCCCGGCACTCGTACTTTCGAGCCCGTCGAGACCCCCGCGGGAATGCGCACGGAAAGGCGCTCGTTCGAGACGACCTCTCCCGCGCCGTGACACGCGGGACACGCCGACGTGCCCACCCGTCCCGAGCCTCTGCAGCGCGCGCAGCGGCGCGGATATCGGACCTGCAGCGCGATCGTCCCCCCGAGAACGGCATCGCGAAACGAGATCGTGAGCTCGGCGGCGGCGTCGTCGTCCTCGTCCTCGAACCCACGGACGCCTCCCGCGCGAGCACCCGAGAACAGATCGGAGAAGAGGTCGCCGAAATCGCCAGACCAGCGGAAGCTCGAGGGGCCGCCGGCCGTCCCGCCGAACGGGCCTCCGCCGAACGGGCCGCCTCCGCCGAAAGGTCCGGCCCCGGAGGGATGCGGAACGCCGCCTTCGGGCGGCCCTCCGGTGTCGCCGGTCATGTCGAAGTGCTTCCGGCGCTTCGGGTCCTTGAGGACCTCGTAGGCCGCGGCGATCTCCTGGAACTTCCTCTTTGCGGCCGCGTCGGAAACGTTCACGTCCGGATGGTGCTTGCGCGCGAGGCGGCGGTACGCCTTCTTGATCTCGGCCTCGCTCGCCTTGCGATCGACACCGAGAACCTCGTAGGGATCCTTCGTCGCCATCCGTGCCGCTACGATACCCGACGCGCGCCGCCGCCCGAAAGGGACGTGGAACGCGGTACGATCGAGAGGCCTCTCATGGCGGGAGCCGCGTGAAGATCCTTCAGCATCGCGACGTCCTCTCGGTCATCCTCGCCGGCGGGATGGGCGAGCGCCTGTTTCCGCTGACGCGGGATCGCGCGAAGCCGGCCGTCCCGTTCGGCGGCCGCTACCGCATCATCGATTTCGCGCTGAACAACTGCGTCAACTCCGGCCTCACGAAGATCAAGGTCCTGACCCAATTCAAGTCGAACTCGCTCATCGAGCACATCATCCGCACCTGGCGCCTCAGCTTCGACATCGGCCAGTTCGTGGACCCCGTGCCGGCCCAGATGCGGCGCGGACCTCACTGGTTTCGAGGCACGGCGGACGCGGTCTACCAGAATCTCGACCTGATCTTCGACGAGGAGCCAGACCACGTCTGCGTGTTCGGCGGCGATCACATCTACATGATGGACGTGAACCCCATGCTCCTCGCCCACGAGGAGGGCGGGCACGACGTCACGATCGCGGCGATTCCCGTGCCGATCGCCGAGGCCTCGCGGTTCGGCATCCTCGAGGTCGCCGCGGACGGGCGGATCGTCAACTTCCACGAGAAGCCCGCCGTGCCCCGGCCCATGCCCTCTCACCCCGAGCTCGCGCTCGCGTCGATGGGGAATTACATCTTCCGCGCCGGCGTCCTGATCGACGCCCTCGAGCACGACGCGCTCCAGGACACCTCCCACGACTTCGGCAAGACGATCATCCCGGCGCTGCTCGCGGGAGGCGCGGGCCTCTACGCGTACGACTTCTCGACGAACCGCGTTCCGGGAGACGAGGACCTCGCGCCTTACTGGCGGGACGTGGGCACGATCGATTCCTATTTCGAAGCCTCGATGGATCTGATTTCGGTCGATCCGATGTTCAGCCTTTACGGCGAAAAATGGCAACTAAGGACCTTGCAGCGCCAGTTGCCTCCTACAAAATGTACCCTGGGGGGGCGAATCGCGGACTCCATCGTCTCGGACGGCTGCATCGTCAGCGGCGGCCTCGTCCAGGGTTCGATCCTTTCGCCCTGTGTGATCGTGGAGCGGGATGCAGTAGTGGAGCAGTCGGTAATCTTCGAC
>DATGDV010000330.1:0-9282 GCA_035310685.1 Thermoanaerobaculia bacterium | reverse complement strand
GGACGACGGTAACGGCGCCGCTCGACCCGAACCGGACCGATGAGGTGTGGAAGGAGTTCCACCGCCGCTTCGAGAAGCGCTGGGGAACGGCCCCCGACGCTTTCGCGGCCTATGCCTACGACGGAGCTCGAATCCTCATCGACGCGGTGCGCCGCGCCGGGGCCAACCGCTTCGTCATCCGCGACGCCATGACCTCCGTCAAGCGATACGACGGAGTCGCGGGGACGATGCTCTTCGACCCGACCGCGAACAACGTCGCGCCGCTTCAGGTTATGCGCGTCGTCCGGGGAGCGTTCGTCTCCGACGGGAGACGGATCGCTTCGGTGAGGTAGCCGCGTGGCTCGCCGCTTCTCCCTCCTCGTCATCGGCTTCGCGATCACCCTTCTGGTGTCGGCGGGGCGAGTCCGCGGGGAGAGCGCTCCCGCCGTCCTCGGGTTGCTCCTCCCACCCGAAGAGCCGGCGGCGAGGAGCGTGCATCAGGGCGTGCTGGCTGCGGTGGCCGAGGCGAACGAAAGCGGGAATGCCGGGGTGCGCCTCGCGGTTCGTGGCCGGCAGGGCCCCTGGGGGAGCGACGCCGCGGAGGCGGCACGGCTCGTCATGGACGACGGCGCGACGGCCCTCCTCGCCCCGCCCGATGGCGCCGCCTCGCACCTGGTCCTCCAGGTGTCGGGGAGGACCGGCGTTCCTGTCGCCTCTCTCTGCCCCGACGCCTCCGTGACGCGGACGGCCCTCACCTGGATGGTGCGAGTGGTCCCCTCCAACATGGACGAGGCACACGCCATCTTCCAACGCTGCGCGAAGTCTCGCTGGCTCGCCTTCGTGCCGGCGGGACGCGCGGGACGGGAAGCGGCCAACGACTTGAAGGGAGCCGCGGGAAAGAGGCGGGTCATCGCCAAGAGCGTCGAAACGGCGGAACCCGTTCCCGACGCGGCCGCCGTCAGGGCGCTTCTCTCGTCGGTCCACCCCGACGGAGTCCTTCTCTGGCTCGATCCCGTTCCCGCTGGCCGCCTGGCCCGCTCTCTGCGGGCGGCCGGATTTGCAGGAACGATTGCCGGGCCGCTCCGACTGGCGTCGAGCGCTTTCGCGGCCGAGGCGGGAGCCGCCGCCGAAGGGCTTTTCGTCCCAGGCCTCGCGGCGCCCCACGACGGAGCTCGCTCGGCTTTCGAGAGGACTTACCGCGTCCTCTTCGGCACGGACCCCGACGCGCCGGCTGCATTCGCGCACGACGCCGCTGCGCTCCTGATCGGGGTCGTGAGGAAGTCCGGCGCGGCAGGAGCTCGCGGCGCCTTCCCGTTGTCCAAGCCGGTCCGGGGTGCGAGCGGCCTTCTGACCTTCGATTCCCACGGCAACAGGGTCGTCGCCCTCGAGCTCCTGCGCTACCACGACGGACGCCTTTGAGGAGGTTACAGCGGTGTTTCCCGCGCTCTCGCACCTGAAGGTCTCCCGCGCTTCCCAGCCCGAGTACGCGCAGCCGTTCCGGACGCGTCCCGTGAACGTCGGCCCGGTCACCGTGGGCTCGGGCGAGCTCGTCGTGATCGCCGGCCCCTGCACGGTCGAAAGCCGGGAGCAGACCCTCGCGATCGCGCGGGCCGTCAAGGCCGCCGGCGCCAGGATGCTTCGCGGCGGCGCCTACAAGCCGAGGACGAGCCCGCACTCGTTCCAGGGGATGGGAAAAGAGGGGCTCGAGATCCTGGCCGAGGCCCGCGCCGAGACGGGGCTCCCGATCGTCACCGAGGTTCTCGACCCGCGACTCGTCGAGCTCGTCGGCTCCGTCGCCGACGTCCTGCAGATCGGCTCGCGGAGCATGCAGAACTTCCCTCTCCTCACGGAAGTCGGCCGCTTCGGGAAGCCCGTGCTGCTCAAGCGCGGCTTCGGCGCGACGGTGGAGGAGTGGGTGTGTGCCGCCGAGTACGTGGCGCTGGCCGACAACCTCGACATCCTGATGTGCGAGCGCGGGATCCGGACGTTCGCGAACGGTTCGTACGATCGCGCAACTCTGGATCTGGCCGCCATCCGGGCCGTCCGGCGGCTGACGCCGTTTCCCGTCGTCGTGGACCCGACTCACGCCGCCGGCCACGCCGACCTCGTCCCGGACCTGGCCGCCGCGAGCCTGGCCCAGGGAGTCCACGGCCTCCTCATAGAGGTCGTCATCGGGGCGAAAGACCGGGAGCGGGCCCTCTGCGACGGCGAGCAGGGAATCGTCCCCGCGGTCCTCCGTTCCATCGTCGAGCGCGCCGGCGCGCTCTACGAGCCGTCGCGAGCGGAGCCTGGAATCCTGGCCTGAGCCGACGCAACTGCTAGGCTGGGGAGGCATGCGCTCGCGTTTCACCGCCGGAGCGGTCGTCGTCCTTGTCCTCGGCTTTGCCGCCTGGCGATCCGAGGCTTCCGCGCCTCTTGGCGCGGCACCGGAAGCACGCTCGAAAAAGGGAATGGTCTCGGCGGCGACGGCGGAATCCGTCGAGGCGGGCGCGCGTGTCCTCGCCGCGGGAGGCGGAGCCGTCGACGCCGCGATCGCCGTCGCCTTCGCGCTCGCGGTCACGTATCCGCAGGCCGGCAACCTCGCGGGCGGGGGCTTCGCGGTCGTTCGAACGCCCGAAGGCGGGTTTTTTGCGCTGGACTTCCGCGAGACGGCACCGGCGGCTACGTGGCGGAACACGTATTTCGACGCGGGAGGAGTCCCGCGGCCGCAGGCCTCGCGCTACGGCGGCCTCGCCGTGGCGACGCCTGGAACGGTGCGCGGCCTCGAAACCCTCCACCGGAAATTCGGCCGCCTGCCCTGGAGCCGGCTCGTGGAGCCCGCGATCGTGCTCGCGCGGGACGGATACCGCGTTCCTCCCGGACTTGCGCGCGCGCTCGCCGACGAGCACGTGCGGCACGTCCTTTCCCGCGATTCCGAAGGCGCGCGCCTCTTCTATCCGAAGGGGAGGCCCGTCGCGGCGGGAGCGCTTCTCGTGCAGCCGGACCTCGCGGCAACGCTCGAGGCGATCGCCTCGCGGGGAGCGGACGCATTTCACCGCGGTGACATCGCGCGCCGCATCGCGGAGTTCGTCCGCGCGACCGGCGGAGTCCTGACGGAGGCGGACCTCGCCGGGTACGCGCCGTCGTGGCGGATTCCCTTCGTGTTCGACGACGGCCGCTATCGGCTGGTGACGATGCCGTCTCCCTCGTCGGGCGGTTTCCTTCTCGCGTCCATCCTCGGGCAGCTGCGATTCGTGCGGGGGGACGTTTCGTTCCGTGACGCGGCAGAGACGATTCACCTGATCGCGGAAGCCGAGCGCCGCGCGTACGCAGACCGCAACCGCTTTCTCGGGGACGCGGATTGCGTGGACGAGCCGCTCGCGCGACTCCTCGCGCCCGCCCGGCTCGCCGCGCTCGGCTTCTCGATCGATCCTGCGCGGGCCACGCCGTCCCGGGAAATCACGGGCGGTGAGTGGCCCGGCGAGCGCGACCAGACGACGCACCTCTCCACCGCGACCGCGGACGGCGGCGCCGTGGCGCTCACGTATACGCTGAACGACGCGTTTGGAAACGGCACCATCGTGCCGGGCGTCGGAGTCCTCCTCAACAACGAGATGGACGATTTCTCGGCGGTGCCCGGGACGGCGAACATGTTCGGCCTCGTCCAGGGCGAGGCGAATGTCGTGCGCGCGGGCGGGCGCCCGCTGTCGTCGATGACGCCGACGATCGTCCTCGAGGACGGCCGCCCGCGCTTCGTCCTCGGCTCGCCGGGCGGCGCCACGATTCCGACGACGGTGCTTCAGGTCTTCCTGAATGCCGGTCCGCGCGGGCAATCTCTCACAGAGGCCGTGGCTGCGCCGCGCTTCCACCACCAGCACCTGCCGGACCGCATCCGCCTCGAGCGGGGCGCGTTTTCCGAAGACGTGAGGGAGGCGCTCCGCGCGAAGGGACACGCGCTTGACACGGACGGAATGCTCGGCCTCGTTCATGCGATCGCATTCGAAAGGGACGGAACGCTCACCGGGGTCGCGGACCCGCGCGGCTACGGGCTTGCGGCCGGGCCGTAGAGATTCAGGGGCGGTCCGTTGGCGGCGAGGGGCGCCGGATGGTATCGTCCGCGCTCCTCGGGGCGTAGCGCAGCCTGGTAGCGCACACGGTTCGGGACCGTGGGGTCGGAGGTTCGAATCCTCTCGCCCCGACCATCTCCTCACGCCTCGGGCCCCGCTTCCCGCGCGGGGCCTTTTCATTCCGGAAGTCCGGGGGCCTAAGATCCCGATCGCCATGTCGCCCAAGGGAATCGCCGGAACGCGGGGAAGCGCCGCGCGTCGCCGGATCCCGTCCGCGCACGTGGCGACGAAACGCAAGGCCAAGCGCGCGCGGATCCTCGAGAGCGCCGTGCGCAGCTTCGCGGCGAAGGGCTTCTACGGCACGTCGATGGACGACATCGCCGAAGAGCTCCTGCTGACGCGGGGCAGCCTCTATTACTATTTTCGCGACAAGGAAGAGATTCTCGCGCTGTGCCACGAGACCGCGAACCAGGCGATGCTCGAGGTGGCCGAGCGCGTGCGAGCTTCCGCCCTGCCCCCGGACCAGGCGCTGCTCCGGATCGTCGTGGAGCACGCCCGCGTCATGGTCGACAAATTCCACGGGACCGCGCTCGCGCTGCAGTTCGACGCGCTCGACGCGCGGCGCCGCGCCGCCGTCGTGAGCGTCCGAGACGCGTACGAGGCGAGCCTGCGCGACGTGATCGCCGACGGCGTGGCGAAGGGGATCTTTCGACCCGTCGATCCGAAGCTGACGGCGTTCGCCATCCTCGGCGCCTTGAACTGGATGGCGCGCTGGTACCGCGCCGGCGGCGGGGCGTCCGCGGACGAGATCGGGGAGGCGTTCGCGTCCTTGTTCCTCGAAGGCCTGCGCGCTACCGGTCGATGATCTCGAGGACGCCGAGGAAGGTTTCCGGGCGATCCGTCGAGCCGGGAGTCCGCACGAGAACCGAGTAGACGCCTGCCGGAGGCACGCCCGGCGGCAGGCGCAACGAGACGTCTCCGTCGTTCATCTCCTTCGACGGAAAGACGGCTGATTCCCAGGCGACCTTCTTCCCGTCGGAAAGCATCACCGAAAAGGAGGCGTTCGCCGTGCCGAGCAGCGCGCGCGGGAAGCTCAGGAGGATCGCGCCGCCGGTTGCGCGCCTGAGGCTCGCGATCGGCGGGCCCACGTTCCGTTCGGCGCCGAGCACGACCGACTGCGCGAGCGGAACCGCTCCCGCCTGCGCGGCCGGGCCGACAGCCGGGAGGGATCTCGCGGCCAGCTCCAGACGCGTGCGGGAAAGGTCGCTCTTGAGCCGGAGAGCCGAGAGCAGGGCGGCAACGAGCAGAAGCATCAGAAGGGAGAACGCCACCGCGACCCCCGTTCGCCCCGGGAAGAGGCGCGCGTCGGCGCCGGATGCCGTGGACAGTCGCGCCGGAAAGAGCGCGGGCGAGCCCACCTTCAGCCGGAGGCGGCTCGTGGTCTCGACGCGATCGCGGTAGTAAGGCGTTCCGAGAAGCGACTCTTCGAAAAGGCGCCTCTCGCCGTCGCTCAGATGTCCGAGGACGTAGTCGGAGACGAGCGCGTCCTCCTCGGCCTCGATCCGATCCAGCAGGGAGTCGTCTCGAAAGTAGGCCTCCTCGAAACGGCCGCGGGCCGTGTCGGTCATGCGGCGCAGAAGGTAGTCGCGGATCTCCGTGGATCCGGGCGGCGAGGCGCTCACGAAGGGGGATCCGGGTCCGGCGGTGGACTCCCTTCCGCCCTCGCCGCCCTTTCACGGTCCATGCGTTTCTTCAGCTCGCGCTTCGCGCGATAGACGCGCATATCGATGGCGTCCGTCGAGATCCCCTCCTCGCGCGCGATCGTGCGCGACGGAACCTCTTCCACGAACCGCTTGACGAGGAGGCTCTTCATGCGCTCCGGCAGGAGCTCGAGCGCCTTGCGGAAGAGGATCGCCTGGCTCGACGCGAGCGCGTCCGTCAACGGATCCTCGACGCCCGCGAGCTCGACCGCGCCCGAGAGCCCGTCGTGGGCGTGAGCTTTCGCCACGCGGCGGCAGTACTCGAAGAAGACGTTCTTCGCGACCCCGAGGGAGAACGCCTCGGGCGAGTCCAGCAGCTCGCCGCGCGAGAGCCGTTGCAGGACGCGCAGGAGGGTCTCCTGTGCGAGGTCCCGGGCGTCGTCCTCGGTCCGGACGCCCCGCGAGAGGAAGAAGCGCCGCAGCTTTTCGGGCAGCCGTCCGATCTCGGCCTCGAACGGGTCGGAGAAGCGCGGCGGGCTCACACCGGCACTCCCCGGCGGGAGACGTGACCGCTCATCGAAGGAATTCTAGCCCCCGGGACCCGCGGACCCGCGAGTTTCGCCGCGAAAGAAAAAGCTTGACGCGCGGGGAAAATGAATGAATATTCGCTCGTGTGAATAGTCATTCGACGACGCTGAAGAGGCGCGACGAGATCCTGAAGGTCATTCGCGACGGCGCCGTCCACTCGCAGGAGGAGCTGCAGCACCGCCTCCAGCGCCGCGGGATCGACGTGGCGCAGCCCACGCTGTCGCGCGACCTCAAGGACCTGGGCCTCGCGAAATCGGCGGCCGGTTACGTCGTCCCCGGCGCGGAGGCGTCGGCGCCCGACGGTGAGCTCAAAGCGCGCCGCGAGGAGCGTCTCGAGCGCGCGCTCCGCGAGTGGGTGCTCGACGTCGCAGCGGCCGGGAACCTCGTCGTCGTCAAGACGCCACCCGCCGCGGCGCATCCCGTGGCGCGCGCGCTCGACGAGGCCGCGCTCGACGGGGCCGTGGGCACGATCGCCGGCGACGACACGATCTTCCTCGCGGCGGCCACGGGCGCCATTGCGCAGCGGCTCGCGCGGCGGCTCGCGTCGGGCCTCCTTCCGGAGCGCTCCCGGCGGGGACGCGGGTGACGCGCGCCGCCGTCGTCGGGGCCACGGGATACTCGGGAGCGGAGCTGTGCGCGCTCCTTTCGCGCCATCCCCGCGCCGAAATCGTCGCCGTCTTCTCCTCCGGAAGGAAGGACGGTCGCGCCGTTCCTTTCGAGCGTCTTCATCCCCTTCTCGGGGGCGCCACGGGGCCGGATGCCCAGCCCTTTTCCGAGAAGAGTCTCGAGGCGGCGCGACCGGACGTCGTCTTCCTCGCGACGCCGAACGAGACGTCGGCCGAGCTCGCCCCGAAGGCCCTCGACCTCGGCGCGAAGGTCATCGACATTTCCGGCGCCTTCCGGCTTCGCGACGCGGCGGCTTACCCGAAATGGTACGGCTTCGAGCATCCCGCGCCCCGGCTCCTCGAGGAGGCGGTCTACGGTCTCACGGAATGGTGCGGCGAGGAGCTCTCCGCCGCGCGGCTCGTGGCGAACCCGGGCTGCTATCCGACGTCCGTTCTCCTCGCTCTCAAGCCCGTGCTCTCTCTCCTCGCAAGAGAGCAGGCGGTCGTCTGCGACAGCGTGAGCGGCGTCTCGGGGGCGGGGAAGAAGAGCGAGGTCGCCTATTCCTTCTCCGAGCTGGACGGCAACTTCAAGGCCTACGGGGTCGGCGTTCATCGGCACGAGCCGGAGATGAGGCAGGGCCTCGGTCTTCCCGCGGACGCGCCGTTCGTCTTCGTGCCGCATCTCCTGCCGGTGGTGCGCGGCCTCCTTTCGACGCTTCACGTCTCGTTCGCGGAGCCGCAGACCGCCGAGACGCTCGCGGCCGCGTACGCGAAGCCGTACGCAAAGACCCCTTTCGTGCGCGTCCGGCCGGCGGGCGAGCTGCCCGAGCTGCGGGACGTCGTGGGCACGCCGCGCGCGGAGATCGGCTTCGCCGTGCTGCCAGGCGGCCGGCGCGGCGTTCTCGTCTCGGCTTTGGACAACCTGCTCAAGGGCGCGGCATCTTCGGCCGTGCAGAACATGAACCGGCTCTTCCGGCTTCCCGAGACGGAGGGACTCGCGTGAGCGCGACCCACGCCGGCCGGCCCATCGTCGTCAAGCTCGGCGGGAGCCTGCTCGAGGACCCCGCGCTCCGTGCGCGCGCGCTGGCCGCGATCGCCGCCCGCTGGACCGCGGGGGCGCGCATCGTCGTCGTGCACGGGGGCGGCAAGCGCATCGACGCGTCGCTGCAGGCGCTCAAGATTCCGAAGAAGACCTACCGTGGCCTGCGCATCACCGATCCCGAGACGCTCGACGTCGTCGTCTCGATCCTGTCGGGCCTCGTGAACAAGTCGCTCGTGGCCGAGTTCCGCTCCCTCGGGATCACGGCGGCCGGGCTCTCGGGCGCGGACGGCGAGACGCTGTGGGCCGAGTTCCATCCCCGCCTCGACGGCGTCGACTTCGGATTCGTCGGGCGCGTCACGTTCTCGAATCCCAAGCTCATCAGCGCGATCCTCGGCGCGGACCTTCTGCCCATCGTGGCCTCTGTCGCGCTCGGACGGGAGGGGACGCTTCTCAACGTGAACGCGGATTCGGCCGCTTCGGCGCTCGCGGCGGGGCTGAAGGCCGAAAGGCTCGTCTTTCTCACGGATGTCGAGGGGCTCCTGGACGCCCAGGGGAAGCTCGTGCCGGAGCTCGATCCCGACGCGGCCTGGGCGCTGTTGTCTTCCGGCGCCGTCGCCGGCGGGATGCGGCCGAAGCTCGTCGCCTGTCTCGAGGCCGTGAAGGCGGGTGTCTCGCAGGTCGTCATCGCAGGACCGAACGGCCACGCCTCGGCGCTCGCCGAGGGTAACGGAGGGACGCGCCTTGCCGCAGCCGCCGCCTGAATCCCCGTCGCTCGTCGAGAAGCGGGATGCCGAGAACATCCTCGGCACCTACAAGCGGACCTCCTTTCACCCCCGCGCGGGAAAGGGCGCGAAGCTCGTCGACGCCGAGGGAAAGGTCTATTGGGACCTCCTCGCCGGCATCGCCGTGAACGCGCTCGGATACCGGCATCCGCGCCTCGTGAGGGCGCTCCGCGAGGAGGCGAACCGCCTTCTCCACGTCTCGAATCTCTTCTACCATCCGGCACAGGGGCTCCTCGCCGAGCGGCTCACGCGCCTCTCCGGGATGCCGCGCGTGTTCTTCTGCAACAGCGGAACCGAGGCCGTCGAGGCGGCGGTGAAGTTCACGCGGCTCGCCTCACCCGGGCGAAGCCGGATGCTCGCGGTCGAAGGCGGCTTTCACGGGCGCACGATGGGAGCGCTCGCGCTCACGGGCAATGAGGCGTACCGCAAGCCCTTCGAGCCGCTCGTCGGCGACACGATCTTCCTTCCCGCGAACGACATCGCGGCGCTCCAAGGCGCCGCCACGCCGGAGGTAGCCGCCATCTTCCTGGAGCCGATCCT
>DATGDV010000329.1:0-2143 GCA_035310685.1 Thermoanaerobaculia bacterium | reverse complement strand
CGGAATTCCGCTACCCAAAGAAGGGCGCGGCGTGGGGCGGCTGGATCGGTGAAGCCGCCGGCTCGGGCACGATCGTCTACGACTGGAAGATCGTCGACAAGAGCGGCAAGACGGTCGCCGCCGTTCATCACAAGATCCTCGCGGGTGCCTCGTACACGCTCGACCGCCGCGTGAACAACGTCCACAGCGACCTCATGGTCGAGTTCGCGCGCGAGCACAGCAAGTAAGACGAGAGAGATCGCGGGGCAGCCCACGGCGGGTGAGTGTCAAGGGCGCGCTTCACGCGCCGCGTAGCGGTCGAAGACCCTTGACTCCAGCCCGCCGAGGGCGAACCTTCGGTCCGAAATAAAAAGACCTCGGTGGTGCTCCTCGTACGTTTCCGCTAAACTGAGGGCTGAGGAGACGCCGCTAATCCGACCCGACTCCATACCGCTCACCCTCCCCGAGGCGGGGCTCGGCGCGCTCTTCGGTGTTCACGACGAAAACCTCAGGCTGCTCGAGGATGCCTTCGGCGTCGAGATCGCGGCGCGCGGGCGCGAAGTCTCGGTGTCGGGCGATCCGGAAGGCACGGCGCTGGCGGCGCGGCTCCTGTCGGAGTTCTCGAAGCTCATCGAGCGGGGGTACACGCCGAAGAAGCCGGACCTCGACGCGGCGATCCGCATCCTGAAGGAAGAGCCGTCCACCTCGCTCGTCGACTTCTTCGAGAACCGCTCCGTCGGACCTGCTCTCAGGCAGGTCGTGTCCCCGCGGAACGTGCGGCAGCAGGAATACCTGCAGGCCATCCTCGAGCACGACATCGTGTTCGCGATCGGGCCGGCGGGAACGGGCAAGACGTACCTCGCCGTCGCCATGGCCGCGGCCGCGCTGATCGAGAAGAAGGTCAAGCGCATCGTGCTCTGCCGCCCCGCCGTCGAGGCGGGCGAGAAGCTGGGTTTCCTGCCCGGCGACCTCGCCGAGAAGGTGAACCCCTACCTCAGGCCCCTGCACGACGCGCTCTACGACATTCTCGGAGTGGACAAGGTCGGCCGCATGCTCGAGCGCAACATCATCGAGGTCGCGCCGCTCGCCTTCATGCGCGGCCGCACGCTCAACGACGCGTTCGTGATCCTGGACGAGGCCCAGAACACGACGTCCGAGCAGATGAAGATGTTCCTCACGCGGCTCGGGTTCGGCAGCAAGGCCGTCGTCACGGGCGACGTGACGCAGATCGACCTTCCGCAGGGGAAGATCTCGGGGCTCAAGGAAGCGGACCGCGTTCTCGCCAACGTCGAGGGCGTTAAATTCGTGCGCTTCGACCAGCGCGACGTCGTGCGCCACCGCATCGTGCAGTCGGTCGTGAACGCGTACGAGATCTTCGAGAAGCAGAAGGCCGAAGAGGCGGCGGCGAACGGGAACGGCAACGGGAACGGGCACGCAAACGGCAACGGCAAGACGCACGAGTAGCGCGTCGGCTTCCGTCCCGGAGTATTTTCTTAGAAGGTGAAGAGAAAGATGCGGCGCGCCGCGACGGCGGCGCGCACGACCGGCGGCGGCATCGAGATTTCCGTGACGGTCGCCGGAGCGCCGCCGGCAGCACGCGTGGGCGCCTGGGCCCGTACTCTCCTTTCGAAGGCGGGCGCGAAGCGCCCTCTTCGCGCCTCGCTCTCGATCCTGCTCTGCGGCGACAGGCGCATGAGAGGGCTCAACAAGACCTGGCGCAGGATGGATCGCCCGACGGACGTCCTCTCGTTCCCCTCGTTCCAGGCCTCCGAAGCCCGCGCTGCCGCCCGGCGAGGGGAGTTCCTGGGCGATCTCGTCATCGACGTGCCGTACGCGGCCCGGCAGGCCCGGCGCCGCAGGCACCCCCTGCGACGCGAGGTGCAGATCCTCCTGGCGCATGGCCTTCTCCATCTTCTCGGCTACGATCACGAGACGGACGGCGGCACGATGTTCCGGCTGCAGCGGCGAATCCTTCTCTCGGCCTTCGGTGAGGGCCCGGACGGCGTGCCGTGACGGGCTTCGCCGTGGGGGCGGGCGTCGCGCTCCTCTTCGCCGCGTTCCTCGCGATCATCTACGTCCTCTTCTCGGGTTTCGCGCAGGCGCTCGAAAGCCTTTCGGTCCTCCGCCGAAAAGCCCTTCTCGAGGCGAATCCGTCGCGTTTCGG
>DATGDV010000328.1:0-4096 GCA_035310685.1 Thermoanaerobaculia bacterium | reverse complement strand
CGGGAACAGGACGAGAGATGCTTGGATGGGGATGAGACCGGAAGATGCCTAGAAAGGGACGGGACGCGCCTCCAGGCTGGCCGCCTCTGGCTCGCGAGGTGGCAGCCGGCGCGATCGCTGCCCTCTTCCTCGTCTCTTTTTCCTTCGCGGCATCCTCTTTTCCCTCTCTAGACATCGACCGTGGCCCCCTTCGCGAGCACGTCGAGGCCGTCGCCAAGCGGGCGAGGTACGAGGCGGCCGCCGCGGCGCGTTCCACCGCCGGCGTCATCCCTCCGGCCGTCGAAGGCGTGGAGCGCGGCGTCGACATCCTCTCGTACGACGTTTCCTTCGACATCGACCCCGCCGTCCGGTTCCTCTCGGGGACGACCGCCATCCGCGTGGCCGGCTTCGCGCGCCAGACCTCGTCCCTCGCCCTGGACCTCGACGACGCGTACGCCGTGACGGAGACGCTCCGCGACGGCAAGGCGGTCGCGGCCGTTCACGCGTCCGGCAAGCTCGTCGTCCCCTTCGTCCCGCCTCTCGGAGCCGAGGAGCGCGCGACGATCTCGGTCTCGGACCGCGGACTGCCCCCCGGGGCAGCGGCCCTCGACTTCTGGCAGCACGGAGCGGGCTACGCCGCGACGAGCGTGGCCGAGCCGTTCCTCGCGCGCACGTTCTGGCCGTGCGTGGACGACCCCAAGGACAAGGCCGTCGCGACCGTTCACGCGACGGTCCCGGCGGGCTACGTCGTGGCGTCCGCGGGCACGGTCTCGGTCGCGGACGCCGGCTCCGGCCGGAGCACGTACACGTGGAAGCTCCCGCAGGCCATCTCGACGTACCTCGTCTCGCTCAACGTCGCGAACTACGTGACCGTCGAGGACACCTACACGGCGCTCGACGGCCGGAAGATGCCGATCCGCTCGTACCTCCTGCCCGAGTACGCGGCCGGCAACGTCGCCCGGCTCTCCGCGATCAAGGACCACATCGCGACACAGGCCTCGATGTTCGGCGAATACCCTTTCCTCGACACGAAGTACGGCATCGTCGCCTCGGCCTTCTCGGGCGGCATGGAGCACCCGACGATGACGTCGATCGGCACGGATATCCTCGCGGACACGGCCCGGAACATCACGACGCTCCTCGTCCACGAGCTTTCGCACGACTGGTGGGGCGACCGCGTGACGATGCGGACGTGGGACGACATCTGGCTGAACGAAGGATTCGCAACGTACGGCGAGGTCCTGTATCTCGAGAAGACGCTCGGCGTCGCGCCCGGTGCGACTTTGTCGGCGAACTACGACGACAACCTCTACGGCGGCCGCCTGGCGCCGCCCGTCGTCGCAGACCCGGCGGCCCCGTTCGCGAACACCGGCGCCGTCTACTACAAGGGGGCGCGCGCGCTGCACATGCTCCGCCGGCTCATGGGAGACGCCACGTTCTTCCCGTCTCTTCGCGCGTACGGCGATGCGCACGCGTGGGGTACGGCGTCTCGCGCCGACCTCCGCGGCGACTTCGAGAAGGCGAGCGGCCTCGACCTCAAGCAATTCTTCGACCAGTGGGTCGAGACGCCGTTCCGGCCGATCCTCCGCGCCACCTATCAGAACGCGCCCGACGCCTCGTCGGTCACGCTGGCGGTCACGCAGACGCAGGGCCACACGGTCGTCCACCCCTCCGCGGCCCTGGGCGACAGGCCCTATTACGTCATCCCGCTCCTCGTCCGGGTCACGGTCTTCGACGGGACGACGTTCGACGTCATCGTGAACCTCGACGGCGCCGCGCCGACGACGACCGTCACGGTCCCGAACCCGTCGAAGAAGTTCGTCGCCGGCATCGCTCTCGATCCCGAGAAGGACCTCCTGAGGATCGTGGAGTCGACCGGTCCGGCGTAGGGAGCTAACCCGCCTCCGCGACGGCGCCTCTCACGGCCGCGATGACCTCGTCGACCTGCGCGTCCGTCATCGCGGGCCAGAGCGGGATCGTGATCGTGGAGTCGCCGATGCGCTCGGCCTCCGGGAGCATGCCGCGGCGGAAGCCGAATCGCTCCTGGTAGAACTTCGTGAGATGGACGGCGCGATAGTTCACGGCGACGCCGACGCTTCGCGCCTGGATGCCGGCGAGAACGGCGTCGCGCTTCCCGGGATCCACCCAGATCGTGAAGAGGTGGCGCCCGGATTTCATCCCCTCGGGCACGATCGGGAACGAGACGCCCGGCGTCTCGCGGAACGCGGCCTCGTAGCGGCGGCAGATCTCCTCCCGGCGCTCGAGCCTCTTCGCGAGCTTCGGAAGCTGCGGCAGGAGAAGCGCCGCGTTCACGTCCGAGAGGTTGTACTTGTATCCGAGGCGCTCCATGTCCCAGTGCTGGTACTTGCCGGCGTACCGGTCGGCCGCGTTCTTGGACATGCCGTGCGAGCCGAGCTGCCTCAGCAGGCCCTTTTTCGTTCCGTCGCGCGCCGTGATCGCGCCGCCCTCGCCACACGTGAGGTTCTTCGTCGCGTAGAAGCTGAAGCAGCCGTAGTCGGCGAGGCGCCCGGGGCCGAAGCCGTCGCGCCGCCCCTCGACGCAGTGCGCGGCGTCCTCGACGAGCGCAAGGCCGTGGCGGTCGGCGAGGCTCCGGAGCGCGACCATGTCTGCCATGAGGCCGTACAGGTCGACGGCGATGATCGCCTTCGTGCGCCGCGTGATCGCCGCCGCGACGGCCGCGGGCTCGATGTTCGCGGTCGCGGGATCGACGTCGACGAAAACGGGGGTCCCGCCCGCGTACACGATCGCGTTCGCCGAGGAGAGAAACGTCATCGGCGTGGTGACCACCTCGTCCCCGGGGCCGACCCCCGCCGCGAGCATCGAAATGTGCAGGGCGGCCGTCGCGTGCGCCGTGCACACGACGGCGGGCACGTCGAGGTACTCCTCGAAGGCCTTCTCGAAGGCGTAGACCCTCTGCCCCGTCGTGAGGAAGAGCGAATCGAGAACGTCGCGGACCGCGGCCTTTTCGTCCTCCCCGAGAGAATGGCGGTAGAAGTCGACGGCCATGCGAGCCTCAGCGCGGCTTCGGCGGAGCCTGGCCCGCGAACGCGTCGAGGGTCTCCTTCACGGCGCGCGGCACGTCCTTCGGAAACCCGGAGCCCGCTCCCGGCCATTCGGCGACCATGGGTTGAAACCCCTGCTGGCGAAGAAAATCGATGCCGCGCCGGATCGCGGCGATCTCGGCCGGCGCCCCGTCGCGCGAGAAGCCGAGGAAGAGGCGCGTGCCGCGAAGGCCGGCCGGGTTCTGCGTCGCGCCCGGATCGAAGGGGCCGCCGATCGAGCCGACCCCCGCGAACGTGCCCGGCGCGGTGCGCGCTGCGGCGGTCAAGGCCTCCGTGCCGCCCCGCCCCACGCCCACGAGCAGCACGGGAAGCTTCTGGTTTCCCGCCTTCCGGCGCGCGGCGGCCACGGCCGCGTTGATCGCCTTCGCGGCCCGCTCTGCCGAGCCCCAGCCGAAGCGCTTCTTCGCCGAGCGGCCTGGCCCGCGCGGAGCCGCGACCGCGAGATGGTGCGCGAGCGCGATGTCGGTGAAGGGCCCGCTCACGGTGAAGGGATCGGATTCCTTGTCATGGAGGAGGAGCAGGATCGCGAGAGCTCCGTCCTTCGGCACGAGGAAGACGCCTTCCTTCACGGCTGCCGCGTCGCCGGATGCGCGGTTCTTCGCCGCTCCCGAGACGATCGCGGAGAACTTCGGCTTGCCGCGGAGAGCCGCCAGATCGGGATCCTTCTCGAGCGGGACCCCGTCGTCGAATCCGGCGGCGATCGCCTTGCCGAGCTGGGCAAAGGCCTGGTCGACACGCCCGGTTCGCGCGTCGAGGCAGGCGAGGTTGTAGGCGGCCGTGGGCAGCTCGCCCAGCTGCCACGCGCGTTCGAAGAAGACTCGCGCGCGGTCGAGCTGGTTTGCGTTCACGGCGGCGAGGCCGAGGCGCTCGAGCTCGAAGGGGTCGGTCGACGAGCCTTCGAGAACCCGCATGTCCTCGACCTTCGCCTCGGTGCCGCCCTTCGGAGCGGCGCTGCCCGTCGAAACCTGGAGACCGCGGGTCGAGGCCGGGGTGGATTTCGGCTCCGGCTTGCCCGTCTGCGCGGCCGCGGCGAA
>DATGDV010000327.1:0-11604 GCA_035310685.1 Thermoanaerobaculia bacterium | reverse complement strand
CCACCAAGAGCCTGCGCCGCGTGTTTCTCGACGAGTTCTTCGGCGAGGCCGGAGTCTGTTCGGGCGGCGAACAGCCCGCGGACGCCGAGGCGCTGAAGAAGGCCCGCGCCTTCTACGACCGCGTTCTCGTGGGCTACGGGGACGACTCGGTGGCCCAGCTCGGCGGCGCGCATCTCGCGGTCGAGCGCGTCTCGAACGTGGCGGTGCAAGTGCTCGAGGACGCGCGCCTCGGAATCGCGTTCCTCGAGAAGTCCACGCGCTACGTCCGGTTCGACCAGCGCGACGACGCCGGCGATTTTCTCTGGTACCGCGAGCCGACGCTCATGGCTTCGCGGCACCGCGACGCGTACGTCGCGCTCATGGATCGCCTCTTCGCCACGTACGCGGCCCAGATCGATCCGATGATCGCCCACATCGAGCGCGTGCTGCCGATCGAGTCCGTGCCCGTGCGCCACCCGAGGACGGGCGAGCCTCTCGAATTCTCGGACGTGAAGCGGGACGAAGCGCTCCTCAGGGCCGCGCGCCGCGCGTACACGGCGACCGTCCGGGCGCACGCCTGCGACGTGATGCGGAGCTACCTCCCGGCGGCCACGCTTACGAACCTCGGCATCTTCGCGACGGGGCAGGCCTTCGAGCACCTCCTGAACCGTCTCCACTCCCACCCTGCGGGCGAGTGCCGCATCCTCGCGGCGGTCATGCGTCACGAGCTGGACCGTCTGATTCCGTCCTTCGTGAAGCGGTCCGCGCCGAGCGCGTGGCTGGAAGGCCTTCGCGAGCGCGCCGCCGCGGCCGCGAAGAGCGTGCTCCCCGCCGGCGAGCTTCCGACGAAGGAAGTGACGCTCGTGGATTTCGACCGCGACGGGGAGGAGAAAGTCCTCGCGGCGCTCCTCTACCCGCACGCGGAGCGGCCGCTCGCCGACGTACGCGCGCGCGTTCGGGCGATGAGCCCTTCCGAGCGCGCGACGCTCCTCTCGACCCTCGCGGCGGGCCGGAGGAACCGGCGCGACAAACCCCCTCGCGCCCTCGAGGAGACCGCGTACACGTTCGATCTCATCGGGAATCTGGGCATCTATCGCGATCTCCACCGGCACCGGGTCCTCTCGCAGGAGCGCCAGCTGTTCACGACCGCGCACGGGCACGACACGCCGCCCGAGATCGTCGAGGCCGGGCACGGCGCGGTTTTCGAGGAGTGCATGGCGCGGGCCCACGACCTTTACCAGGCGCTGAGGAAGGAACATCCGGCGGAGGCGCCGTACGTCGTCCCATTCGCGTTCCGCGTGCGGTGGTACGTCACGCTGAACCTGCGCGAGGCCGTGCACCTCTGCGAGCTTCGCTCGATGCCGCAGGGCCACCCCGATTACCGGCTCATCGTGCAGGAGATCTGGCGACGCATCGAGGAGGTCCATCCCGGCCTCGCTCCGTGGGGCGGCTTCGTGAATCGGGACACCTACCGCCTCGGCCGTCTTCAGTCCGAGATGCGCACGGAGTGGAAGAGAGCGCAGCCCATCGAAAGGAACTCGTGATGGTCGCTCCGAGCCCGAGGCGGACGAACGCATCCCTGTTTGTCTACGTGTTTCTCATGACGTCGGTTCTCGGCACGCCTGCCTCGGTCGAGGCCCAGGTGGCACGCATGGAAGTTCGTTCCTTTCAATCGACAACCCTGACAGATCAGGAATTCCTGACCGGTCGCAAGGAGGGTAAGCCCGTCACCTTGGCGGGTGAGCTTCGCCTGCCCCGCCTGGGAAACGATCGGCTGCCACTCGTCATCCTGCTACATCTGTCAGGGGGCATATCAGGCTCCGTCACCGATTGGGAGCAGGAGCTCAATTCGATGGGCGTGGCCACCTTTGTCATCGACAGCTTCACGGGGCGCGGCATCGTCAGCACCGTTAACGATCAATCCCAACTCGGCCGGCTCGCCATGATCGTCGATGCCTATCGCGCGCTCGAATTGCTCGCCAGGCACCCACGGATCGACCCGGCGCGGATCGCGCTCATGGGCTTCTCGCGGGGTGGCCAGGCGGCTCTCTACGCGAGCGTCAAGCGGTTTCAGCGGATGCAGGGTCCCGCGGGCCGGGAGTTCGCCGCTTACATCGCCTTTTATCCGGATTGCGCGACAACGTACCAATCAGACACCGAGATCACCGACCGGCCTGTTCGCATCTTTCATGGCACGCTCGACAACTACAACCCTGTCGCGCCGTGTAAGGCCTATGTGGAGCGGCTGAGAGCGCAGGGCAAGGATGTCCAGTTGACCGAGTACGCCGGCGCATGGCACGTCTTCGACGGGCAAACGCTGAAAAAGCCCGTGACGATCGAGAAGGCGCCAACGATGAGGCAGTGCCAGCTCGCCGAGGCACAGGATGGCGTGATCATCAATGCCAGGACGAAGGAGCCGTTCACCTATGCCGATCCGTGTGTGGAGTACGGGCCGACGATTGCATACGATGAGAAGGCATATTCAGAGGCCAAGAAAGCAGTCAGGGAGCTGGTGACCAGTACTTTGAAACCTTGACCGCAAGCGGGCAGCGGCCGAGAAGTCATTCCTCCGCGGTCAACGCGTCGAGGCCCGCGAGGATCGCGGCGGCGTCCTCGTCGGGCCGCGCGAGGTAGACGGGGATCGCGCCGGGGATCTCGTGGTAGATCTCCATGAGGACCTCCGGGGCGTCGGTGACGACGGCGTCCATCCGCGCCGACCTGGCGAGCCGCTCGAGGATCGCTTCGAGGCCCCGCTCCCCGAGGAACGTCGTCGTGGCTGGCGCGAGGGCGCGCAGGCCGTCGAGAAGGTCGTGCCGCTCGAGCGTCGCGACGAGGACGTGGCGCATCGCATCGGCCTCCTCTTCCTCCACCTTGCAAACGGAAAGCCGCGAGCCGAGGATGACGTCGGGCGGCCCCTTTGTCGTTGAAGCTTCCCGTCTACCTCGATTATCACGCGACGACGCCGGTCGACCCGCGCGTCTTCGAGGCGATGCGCCCCTACTTCTCGGAGCATTTTGGGAACGCCGCGTCCCAGAGCCACGTCTTCGGCTGGCGTGCCGAGGCGGCCGTCACGAAAGCGCGCGAAGCCTTGGCCGCGCTCGTCGGCGCGAACGCCCGCGAGATCGTCTTCACGTCCGGCGCCACCGAATCGAACAACCTCGCGATTCTCGGCGCGGCGCGGCCGCGTTTCACGCCCGGCGCCCACCTCGTCACGTCCGCGATCGAGCACCGGGCCGTCCTCGACCCGTGCCGCCGCCTCGAGTCCGAGGGCTTCGCCTTGACGTATCTCATGCCGGACGCGCGCGGCGTCACGAGCGCCGCCGCCGTGGCCGGTGCGCTCACGGAGCGCACGGTTCTCGTGTCGATCATGGCCGCGAACAACGAGATCGGCACGCTCAATCCCGTCGGTGAGATCGCGCGCGTCTGCAAGGAGCGGCAGGTTCTCTTTCACACGGATTGCGCTCAGGCGCTCGGCAAGATCCCTCTCGACGTTCACGCGCTCGGCCTCGACCTCGTCTCCTTCTCGGCGCACAAGGTGTGCGCGCCGAAAGGCGTGGGCGCTCTCTTCGTGCGCGCGGTGAATCCGCGCGTGAGGCTCGATCCCATCGTGTTCGGCGGGGGACACGAGCGCGGCCTCAGGTCCGGGACCCTCGACGTGCCGGGCATCGTGGGCTTCGGCGCGGCGGCCGAGATCGCGCAGGCGGAAGGCGAGACGGAGGCGCGCCGCGTCTCGGCGCTCCGGGACCGTCTCTGGGAGCGACTCCGCTCGCGGGTCGACGATCTCTTGCGGAACGGCGACCCGGCCGCCTGTCACCCGGGGAACCTGAACGTGACGATTCCCGGCGCGCCGGCGGACGCCGTGATGGCCGAGGCCCGCGACCTCGCGGTCTCGTCGGGCTCGGCCTGCACGTCGGCGGAAGCCGCGCCGAGCCACGTCCTGCTCGCGCTCGGGCGGACGCGCGCGGAAGCGGAGGCCTCGATCCGCTTCGGGCTCGGCCGCTTCACGACCGAGGAGGAGGTCGACTGGGCGGCGGACGAACTCTCCCGCGCGGTCGCGAGCGTGAGCGCGAGAAGGCCCCGATGAGACGCGTCTGCTTCCTGTCCGCTCTCCTGGCCGCCGCCGCCGGGAGCAGGGCGCAGGCGCCGGGCTCTCCCGCGACGGGCGAGGTGCGCGCGAGGGTGATGGTTCTCGGGCCGGACCACCGGCCGTCGCCCGCGTCGCAGGCGATCGTCTGGATCTCCGAGGGCCGGGCGGCGGGCTCTCTCGCGACCCCGTCCGTCCATCCGCGCATCGCCTCGAAGAGCAAACGTTTCGAGCCGCGGATCACGGCCGTACCCGCCGGCACGACGGTCGATTTCCCGAATCTCGACGGGATCTTCCACAACGTCTTCAGCCTGTCGCCGGGCGCGAAGTTCGATCTCGGCCTCTACCGTAACGGCGCCTCGCGCACGATGACGTTCGACAACCCCGGGCTCGTCCGGGTCTACTGCAACATCCACCCGCAGATGGCGGCGTATCTCATGGTGATCGACGGAGCGATCTGGGCGCAGACCGGCCCGGACGGAATCGCCCTTCTCGCCGACGTCCCGGCGGGACGCGCCCTCGTCCGCGCGTGGGACGAGAAGGGCGGCGACTATCAGGGCACGGTCGACGTGGCGGCGGGCAGGTCCGTCCCGCTCGCGATCGCGCTCGACGGATCGGGCTGGCGCGAGACGGCGCACACGAACAAGTACGGAAAGAAATATCCTCCTCCGGACGACGATGCGAACCGGTACTGAACTCTCGATCTCGGGCGAAGCGACGCGCGTCGTGCCGCCCGAGGAGACGCCGCCGTCGTCTCCTCCCCCGGTCGCGCCGCACGCTCCCGCCCGCGCCGGGCCGGGGCTCGCGACGAAGTTCTCCGTGGCGGCCGCTCTCCTCGTTCTCCTGACCCTCGGCGGAGCCGTCGCCGTCGCCACGTGGCGCGCGAACGAGGTCGCCGAGAAGAGCATTCGCGAAAGCCTCGCCGCGCTTCCGGGAATCTTTCGCGCGTATCAGGGGAGCAACGAGGACGCACTTCGCCGGCAGGTCACGAGCGTGGCGGACGAGCCCGGCACCAAGGCGCTCTTCGACGCGAAGGACCCGAAGACCCTTCACGACTGGACCACGGACAAGTCGCGTGCGGGAAAGCTCGACGCGGGAGCCGTCTTCCTATTCGACGAGCGGGGCGTCCTGCTCGACCGGAGCGATCAGGACGCCGGCGAGGAGAACCGCCGCTCGTTCGCGTCCGTGAAGTGGGTCGCGGACGCGCTGAAGGGCGTCCCCTCGACCGCGGTGATCCGGGAGAGGGCGAAGCTTTCGTACGTCGCCTCCGTCCCCGTGCTCGCAGGAGACCCGTCCGTCGGCGAGGGACGTCTCGTCGGAATCCTCGCGGCCGCCGTCCCGCTCGACGCGGCACGCGCGCAGACGCTTCAGGGAATCACGAAAGGGCAGGCGGGCTTCGTCGCGAACGTCGCAAAGCGTGGCGAACCTCCGTCCCTCGAGGTTTCCGCCTCCACCGAGGGATTCCGCGGCGACGCGCTCGGCCCCGCTCTCGCCGCCGACCGCTCCGCCGTCGACGCGCTCTTCCGCCAGGGGCATCCGGTGGGGCCGCTCGAGGTCCGCGTGGCGGGCGACCGCCGCGTCGTCGCGGCCGTGCCGATCAAGAGCGCGACGGACGAGACGCTCGGAGCCTTCGTCGTCTCGCGCTCGCGTGACGAGGAGACCGCCGCCTTCCGGCGAATCCGCGACACGCTCCTCCTCGTGGGCGGCCTCGCGCTTCTCCTCGCGCTCCCGATCTCCTTCGCCATGGGGCGGCGCATCGCGCGCCCCCTCGCCCAGCTCGCCGGAGGCGCGGCCGAGATCCGCGAGGGGAATCTCGACGTGACGCTGCCGGAGGCGGGCGGCGACGAGGTCGGCGCGCTCTCGCGCGCGTTTCGCGCGCTGCTCGGCGAGCTGAAGGAGAAGGCGGCGCTCGAGCAGATGCTGGCAGAGATGCGGAGGCCCGATGCGAGCGTCACGCGGTCGACGGGACTCCCGTCCCCGGCCGCTCCCGACGCGGCGGCGCGCGCCTTCGCGGGCCCGCGTGTCGGGACGCTTTTCGCCGGGCGCTATCAGATCCTCGGGACGCTCGGCAAGGGCGGCATGGGAACGGTCTACCGCGCTCTCGACCGCGAGCTCGACGACGAGGTCGCCGTCAAGGTCCTCCTGCCCGAGGCTTTCGACGAGGGCAACACGATCGGCGTGACGCTCAAGCAGGAGATCCGGCTCGCGCGGAAGATCACGCACCGCAACGTCGTGCGGACGCACGACCTCGGCGAGGCGGACGGACTGAGGTTCCTCACGATGGAGTACGTTCCCGGCACGACGCTGCGCGACATCCTCGACCGGAAGGGCTCGATCGCTCTCTCGCCCGGCCTGCAGATCGCGAAGCAGCTCTGCCGCGGCCTCGCGGCCGTTCACGAGGCGGGCATCATCCACCGCGACATCAAGCCGCCGAACATCATGGTCCTTCCGAACGGCCTCGTGAAGCTCATGGACTTCGGCATCGCGCGGACGACCGAGGGCGCGGATACCGCCGCGCAAGGCGATCGAACCGTCGGCACGCCGTTCTACATGAGCCCCGAACAGGCGATCGGCCACCCGCTCGATGCGCGGAGCGACCTCTATTCGGTCGGAGTCGTTCTCTACGAGCTCTTCTCGGGAAAGCGGCCCGTCGAAGGGCGCAACCCCGGCGAGGTCCTGCGCCGGCACGTCTCGTTCGAGCCGACGCCCATCGCGATGCTCCGGCCCGACCTGCCGGATCTCCTGGCGCGCGTCCTCATGCAGTGTCTCGCGAAGAACCCGGCACAGCGGCCGCCCACGGCAAACGACCTCTACGGCGCCCTCCAGCGCGTCGCGGCCTGAGGAGGAACATGTCGAAACGCGTTCTCAAAGAGCGTCTCCTTTCGGGCGAGGTCGTGCACGGCCTCCTGTCGCCGAACGTCGAGCCGGATCTCGTCGAGACGATCGGACTCCTCGGCTTCGACCTCTACATCCTGGACGCCGAGCACGGCCGGGGCGGTCCCGTCGAAGCCGCGGCCGTCGTGCGGGCGTGCGAGGGAGCGGGAATCGCGCCTCTCGTGAGGCCGCGCGGCCTCGACGCGAAGCTGATTCTGCAGTTTCTCGACGCCGGAATGACGGGAATCATGCAGCCCGGAGCGCGGAGCGTCGACGACGTGAAGCGGCTCGTGGAGGCGGCGAAGTACGCGCCGGAAGGGCTCCGCGGCCTCGCGCCGATGCGTGCGAACCGGTTTCTCCTCGGACCCGAGAAGCAGGAAGACTGGGTCGCGCGCGCGAACCGCGAGATGCTCATCCTCCCGCAGATCGAGACGCGCGAGGCGCTGGAGCACGTCGAGGAGGTGGCGGCCGTGCCGGGAATCGACGGATTCATCGTGGGGCCGCGCGACCTCGCGCTCGCCCTCGGCTTTCGGGACGGTCCTTCCCATCCCGAGATCGAGGCGGCGATCGATCGCGTCGTGAGCGTCGCGAAGAAGCGCGGCCTCGTCGTCGGCACCGTCGCCGCGACGGGCGCGCGCGCGAAGGATCTCGCGGCGCGCGGCCTGACGATCCTCCTCCACTCCGTGACCGGCCTCCTGAAGACCGGCGCCGAGGCCTACTTCACCGCGGCGCGAGGCTGACCTTACGACTTCGCGATGAAGCCCCACGGCGCGGCCTGGCGCGCGTGGGGATCGAAGACGCCGCGCGGCAGGGCGTGCGTGGGAAGGGCCTGCGCGCCGCCGGGCCGGACCACGGCCATCATCGCGGCGCGGTGGGTCTTCACGAGGCGGCGCACGCTCTCGCCGGCCGCGGCCTCGAGGAGGATCGGCGCCGACTCGGGCCCCATCTTCGCGAGATACGCCTCCCAGATCGCCTCGACGACGGGCATGCCGCGGAACGTCACGTTCGGCATCTTCCAGAAGGCCGCGCCCAGGCGCTTCATCTTTTCCGCGAGCGCGTCGGGATCGTCCAGCGCCTCGTTCTCGAAGGGCGTGTGCGGCTTCGGAATGAACGCGTTCACGGTCGGCACGAGCGTGCCCACGCTCCCGCGCTTCCGGCCCTCCTCGAGGAACACGAGGCGCAGGGCGTCGACGAGCCCGACGACGTCGTCCACGTCGCCGTCGGTCTCGCCCGGCAGCCCCACCTGCAGGTAGAGCTTGAGCTGCGTGATTCCCGACCTCGCGATCAGGCGCACCTTGTCGAAGAGCATCTCGTCGGAGACTTTCTTGTTGATCGCGCGCCGGAGGCGCTCGTTGCCCGCCTCGGGGGCGATCGCGAGCGCCCGCTCGCCCTGGGCCGTCAGGATCGAGAGGATCTCCTCCGAGATCGCGTCGATCTTCACGGACGAGAGCGCCACGTGGTAGTCGAGGGCCTGGAGCCCGCGCAGGATCGGGAGGATCTCCGGATGGTCCGCGACGGCGGTCGCGATGAGGCCCGCGCGCGACGTGAGCGGCCGGTTGCGGCGGGCGATCTCGAGCACCGCCTCGGCCGTGACCCGGACCTGGGGGGCCATCGCGTAGGCGGCCCAGCAGAAGCGGCACATCTCCGAGCAGCCCCGCGCGATCTCGATGAGGAGCTTGTCCGAGAGCTCGGTGTGCGGCGTGAGGAGCGTCGTGTGCGGCGGCTCGCGGAGCGCGCCTTCGGCGGCCTTGAACTGCTGGACGACGATCCGTCCGTCCTCCGCGCCTTCGGCGCGCGCGCCGTGGACCGCCGGGACGTAGAGGCCCTTGAGATCCGCGAGAGCGGCGAGCGTCGCCTCGCGCGACAGGTCGCGCCGGAGCACGTCCGCGAGGGAAGGAACGATCTTTTCCGCGTCGCCCATGGCGAACACGTCGACCCACGCCGCGAGCGGCGCCGGATTGATGCGCGCGCAGTCGCCGCCGACGAGGACGATCGGATCGCCCTCGCCCCGCTCCATCCGGTCGAGCGGAATCCGCGCGGCGGGGAGAAGCCGAAGGAAGTTGACGTAGTCCATCTCCCACGAGATGGAGAACGCCACGAGGGGAAAATCGCCGAGGGGAGTGTCCGTCTCCATCGTGCGGGGGCCGCGCCGGCCGGTGTCCTCGTCCGCGAAGAAGCGGTCGCACGTGACGTCCTCCTCGCGGTTCAGCAGGCGATAAACCCACTGGAAGCCGAGGTTCGACATCCCGATCTCGTAGGAGTTCGGAAAGCCGAGCGCGACGTGCCTCTTCCCGTGCCGCGAAAGGCGCTCCGTCGCGCGCTCTGACGTCAGCAGCATCCGGCGACGCGCGTCCGATGGAGAAAAGGAGGAGCCGGGCATGTGCCTTGCGGTTTCGATCCGCGTGGTCCGATATTGTATCGGGACGAGAGAGCCCCGAAGGAGAACACCCATGAGAGCAGCCGCTTCGAAACTGGCCGGCAGCCTCCTTCTCGTTCTGGCTGCGGGCGTTGCGCGTGCCGCCGCGATCACGCCGGACCCCTGGCCCCGCGAGTTCACGACGCCGAAGGGCAACACGGCGGTCATGTACCAACCCCAGTTCGAGACCTTCAAAGGGGACACGGTCAGCGGGCGAGCCGCCATCTCGGTGACGAAGAAGGGTGAGACGACGCCGAAGTTCGGCGTCATCTTCTTCACGGCATCGGTCTCCGTCGATCGGGACGACCGCTCGGTCGAGATCCGTCACGTCAGGGTGAACCGCGTCCGCTTCCCGAACATCACGCCCGACAAGGAGAAGACGTTCGCGGGAATCGTCGAGGCGGAGGTTCCGAAGTGGAATCTCGTCATTTCATACGACCGCGTGATCGAGTCCGTGAAGGTTGCGGACCGCGAGAAGAAGAGCGCGCAGGGCCTGAGGAACGACCCGCCGAAGATTCTGTTCGCCCAGGAGCCGACGGTTCTCGTGCTGCTCGACGGCGAGCCGCAGCTTCGCGACGTGGAGAGCGCGCCGGCCCTGAAGGTCGTCGTGAATACGGCTCTCTTCATGGTTCTCGACACCCGAAACAACCGTTATTACCTTGCGGGCGGCAAGAAGTGGTGGTACGAGGCTCCGGACGCGAAGGGCCCGTGGCGGTCGATCGGAGGCCCTCCCTCCGACATCGCCGACCTCGCCGCGCAGGCAGCCGACGCCCAGAGGAAGAACGACAAGGACGCCCCCGAGGACGACGGCACCGAGGCGGCGAGTCCGCCGAAGATCGCGGTGGCCACCGAGCCGACCGAGCTCATCGTGTCCGAGGGCAAGCCCTCCTTCAAGCCCGTCGCCGGCGTCGGTGCGGACCTCCTCTCGATGGAAAACACCGAAAGCGACGTCCTCCTCGACGTGCCCACGCAGAACTACTACGTCCTGCTGTCCGGGCGGTGGTTCCGGAGCAAGGCGCTCGCCGGCGGAACGTGGGCGTACGTGCCGCCCGACGGCCTCCCCGCGACGTTCGCGAAAATCCCGCCGGACTCGGACATCGGCGAAGTTCGCGCGAGCGTGCCCCGCACCGACGAGGCCGAGGACGCGCTTCTCGACACGCAGATCCCTCAGACCACCGCCGTCAAGCGGGCCGATGCGAAGCTGGACGTGCAGTACGACGGCGAGCCGAGGTTCGTCGAAATCGAGGGCACGCGAACGGAGTACGCGATCAACACGCCGACCTCGGTCCTGAGGATCGCCGGCCGTTACTACGCCTGCGACAACGCCGTGTGGTACGTCGCGGACTCGCCGATGGGCCCCTGGATCCTCGCGGACTCGGTCCCCAGCGACGACGTGGACCAGATCCCGCCCAGTGTTCCCGTCTACAACGTGAAGTACGTGCGCGTCTACGACTCGACTCCGGACGAAGTCTTCGTGGGCTACACGCCGGGGTACGAGGGCTCTTACCCGTGGGCCGGCACGGTCGTCTGGGGGACGGGCTGGTACTACCGTCCCTGGATCGGCCCGATCTTCTGGTGGCCTCGCCCGCACACGTGGGGCTTTTGCGCGCGCTACACACCGTGGTCCGGCTGGGGTTTCGGTCTGTCCTGGAGCTATCCCTTCTTCTACACGAGCTTCGGGTGGGGAGGCTGGTTCCACCCGGCCGGGTGGGGCCGCCCCTCACGCTTCGGAGGAGGGTGGGGGGGCGGGCACCGGCGTGGCTGGTTCGGTCCGGGAGGGTATCGTCCGCCGACCGTCATCGTGAACCACTACTGGGGCAACCGCCCCGGCGGCATTCGCCCGCCCGCATGGAATCGCCCGATTGCGGGAACCGGCGCCGGCCCCTACCGGCCGGGAACGGTTCGGCCCGGCGGGCGGCTCCTCGGCTTCCGTCCGCCGGCGAAGGACATCCGGCCCGTGAGGATCCAGAACAACATCTACGGCCGGCTTCCCGAGCGTGTGCGAGACGTTCCGAGGCCGCCGTCGCGCAACGTGTCGCGGCCGGCCGATCGGTCGAACAACGTGTATGCGGGCAGGAACGGCGAGGTCTACCGGAGGACGAAAGACGGCTGGCAGCAGCGCACGAACGACACGTGGAGGAACTCGGGCGCCGCGAGGCCCGTGGAGAGGGGGACGCGGGCGAATCCACCGGGCCGGGCGCGCGCCCCGTCGTACGCCCTGCGCCGCACCCGGAGCTGCAGCGCGACTTCT
>DATGDV010000326.1:0-6202 GCA_035310685.1 Thermoanaerobaculia bacterium | reverse complement strand
CGACGTGATCCAGTACCTGGACATCCCGAACAACTCCTTCCAGACGGGCGGCTTCGGCCTCATCCAGAACAAGGACTTCACGCGCGACATGTTCACGCTCTCGGCGACCGCGTTCCTCGGGGGGCACGAGGCGAAGTTCGGCGTCGAGTACGAGAAGGAGTCGGCCGACGTCCTCAAGCGGATGTCCGGAGGCCAGCAGGTCTCCGTCTTCGCGAACCCCGTCAACCCCGCCAAGCCGATCTACAGCCACTTCTACTGGACGACGCCGGACGCGACCGTCGCGAACGCGCCCATATCGGCGCTCAACGCGAGCCCGGCGCACAAGATCTGGACGCTCTATCTTCAGGACAAGTGGACGGTCCTCCCGAACCTCACGGTAAACCTGGGACTGCGCTGGGATCGGCAGGAGATCGTCGACGCGTCCGGCGTCACGCAGATCACTCTGCGGAACGATTACGCGCCGCGGTTCGGGTTTGCGTGGGACCCGACGAGGGACCAGAAGACGAAGGTCTACGGCTCGTACGGCCTGTATTACGAGCAGCTCTCCATGGACCTCGTGATCCGCTCCTTCTCGTACGAGCGGCAGCCCAGCATCGTCAACTACGACAAGACGAGCACGACGCCCGACCCCGCGGCGGAGAGCGACCTCGGCTCGGCGTCGAAGATTCTCGGCGGCTCCACCGAGCCCTCCGACCCGAACCTTCGCAACCAGTTCCTCCACGAGTACATCCTCGGCGCCGAGCGCGAGGTGGCGCGGAACGTCGTCGTCGGCTTGAAGGGCGTCTACCGCTACTACGGGGAGGTCGTGGAGGATTTCCTCTGCAAGGGCGACGGAACGTACTGCATCGGGAACCCGGGCAAGGGGGACATGTCGCGGCTCTTCACGCTCGACTACTCGCAGACCTTCCCGTCGCCGGAAGCCAGGCGCGACTACAAGGCTCTCCAGCTCGACGTGACCAAGACCTTCGCGAACAACTGGTGGGGCCAGGCCTCGTACATCCTGTCGAGGCTCGAGGGGAACTTCGACGGCCTCTACGCGCCGTTCACGAACGTCGGCGCCGATCCGAACATCTCGGCCGCATTCGACTATTACGACTTCTTCACGGACGGGAAGAACCTGAGCCGGATCACGAACGACGGCCCGCTCTCCAACGACCGCCGCCACCAGGTCAAGCTCTCCGGCTACTACGTCTTCCCGTTCGGCCTCTCGGTCGGCACGACGGCCTACTACCGTTCCGGCACGCCGCTCACGCGGTACGGCTACTCGGACGCCTACGGGCGCTACGAGTTCTTCCTGACGCCGCGCGGCGCGGAAGGCCGGACGCCCGGAAACTACGACCTCGACCTGCACCTCGGCTATCCGCTCGCGCTCGGGCCCGTGAAGGTCAACTTCCTCGTGGACGTCTTCAACCTCTTCAACACGCAGAAGGCGGTCCTCCTCGACGAGCGCTACGGCTTCCAGGAAGCGGACAACTCCTCCCCGACGCCCGTCAACCCCAGCTACCTGCAACCCGTCCTGAGAACGCCGCCCACGACGGTACGCCTCGGCGCCCGGGTCAGCTTCTGACGAACCTCTGACACAGGGCTCCGCGGCACGCGCCCCTATACTCCGCGCGTGTCGATTCTCGAGGCGCGCGGCCTCACGAAGACGTACCACGTCGGGAGCGAGAAGGTCGTCGGCGTCTCCGACGCGACGCTCGCCCTCGAGGCGGGATCCTTCACGGTCCTCGCCGGCCCTTCCGGCAGCGGCAAAACCACGCTCCTGAACCTGCTCGGCGTCCTCGACCAGCCGGATTCCGGGACCCTCCTCTTCGAGGGGCACGACGTCTCGGGCCTCGACGAGCGCGCGCGGGCGCAGCTCCGGCGCGAGAAGCTGGGGTTCGTCTTCCAGACGTACCAGCTCGTGCCGGTGCTCTCGGCGGAGGAGAACGTCGCCCTCGCCCTGTGGATTCGCGGGCTCCCGGACGCGGTCTGCGCGGCGCGCGCCCGATCCGCGCTCGCGGCCGTCGGCCTCGCGGGGCTCGAGGACAGGCGGCCGGACGCGCTGTCGGGCGGACAGCGGCAGCGCGTCGCGGTGGCGCGCGCTCTCGTGGGCGAACCCGTGCTCATTCTCGCGGACGAGCCCACGGCCTCCCTCGATTCGGAGACGGCAGCCCATCTTCTCGACCTCTTCGAAGAGATCCACCGCGCGCGCGGCGTCGCGTTTCTCTTCTCGAGCCACGATCCTCGCATCGTCGGCCGAGCCGAGCGGCGGATCAGGCTGCAGGACGGGCGTGTCGTCGCGGACGAGCACACCGCTGCGGGAGCGCGCGCGTGAGCCGGTGGGCGCGCCTCGCGGCGCGAAACCTCCGCCGCCACGCGCGCCGGACGCTCCTCACGGGCTCGATCGTCGTCGTCGGATTCGTGGCCGTCACGATGACGTCCGGTTTCGTTTCCCAGACGTTCTCGTCGCTCAAGTCCGCGACGATCCGCTCGACCGGCGGCCACCTCCGCCTCCTCGATCCCAAGGCGGCGGGCAAGACGGACGACGAGGCGGCCCTCCTGCTGCTGGACGACTGGCAGGGTCTCGCCGCCGTCGTGAAGGAAGACCCGCGCGTCGTGCAGGCGATGCCGAAGCTGTCGTTCTTCGGGCTCGTCGCGAAAGGGGAGAAGAGCGCGCCGTACATCGGGACCGGGACGATCCCCGCGCTCGAGAAGAACGCTTCTCTCGCCTCCGATACGGTCGTGTCCGGGACTTTCCTCTCCAACCCCGACGCCGACGAGGTCATGCTCGGATCCGGCCTCGCGCGCGCGCTCGGCGCGAAGACGGGAGACCTCGTCACCGTGATGGCGACGACGCCCGACGGCGCGCTGAACGCGGTGGACGCGGCCGTCGTCGCGGTGCTCTCGTATCCGATCAAGGAGATCGACGACCGGCTTCTCTTCCTGCCCTACACGGCGGCCTCGAGGCTTCTCAAGTCCGAGGGAAAGGCGAACACGCTCGTCGTGCTCCTCAAGGACGACGCCGACGTCGACGCGGCCGCGCGCGACCTCTCTCGGAGCCTCGAGGCGAAAGGACGCCCCGTCGTCGTGAAGACCTGGCTCGAGACGGCGGCGTTCTACAAGCAGGTCAAGCTTCTCTACATCGCGATCTTCTTCTTCATGGGCCTCGTGCTTTCCACGGTGGTCATCCTCGCCGCCGCGAACACGATGACGATGTCGGTCTTCGAGCGGACGCGCGAGATCGGGACCCTTCTCGCGATCGGCATGGAGCGCGGGCAGATCCGGACCGTTTTCCTGCTCGAGGGCGTCCTCCTGGGGATCATCGGTTCGGCCGTCGGCGCGGCCGTGTCGTTCTTTCTCCGGCTGATCCTGAACGCGTCGGGAATCATGCTGCCTCCCCCTCCCGGCGGAACACGCGGAAACGTCCTGCACGTGGACTTCATCCCGCTCGCGTACGGAATCGGCTTCGCGATCATGTCGCTCACGCTCCTCATCGCCGCGTGGTGGCCCGCGCGCCGCGCGGCGCGGCTGAACCCGGTGGAGGCTCTCGGGCATGTTTGAAAGAGAAGACGAGAAATCCTTGCTCCCTCTCGGGTCGCTTCGGAGGAGTGTCTCGGGCTGCTCTCTTGCTTTCCGTACCGCCGCTTTTCTTAGAAGGGTGAATGGGTTCTCCGGCGCGTCCAGACGTCATTTGGCGCGGGCCGCCGCGCGGGCGCGCGGTGCCCCTCTTCCTTTTCTAAGCAAATCTTTCCTCGGTGTCTTCGGACTCCTCATTCTGGGCGCGAGTGCGTCGGGTGCGCAGCAAGATGGGCCTGATCCCGCGGCGCTGCTGCGCCGCGCCGAGCGCATCAAGGATGCGTGGCCGGAAGTCGTCATCACGCTGCGCGTGACGACGACGAAGCCCGGCGCGGCGCCCTCGGGCGGCATGTTCGCGGTCGAGGCGAAAGGGCACGACAAGTCACGCATCCGCTTTCTGAATCCGTCCGACGCCGGCAAGTCCGTCGTTCAGGTCGGAAACGAGGTCTGGCTCGTCCTGCCGAACACCTGGAACCCGATCCGCGTGCCGAAGAGCCACCGGCTCCAGGGCGGGTTCTCGGCGGCCGACATGGCGCGCACGCGGTTCGCGGAGGACTACGACGCCGTCCTGGAACGGACCGACGTCCTGAACGGCATGACGTGCGCCGTCCTCCGCCTCGCGGCGAAGGGAGGGAAGAATCCGTCTTACCCGGTCGTGCGGGTCTGGATCGACGAGAAGGAAGGGCTCTACCGGAAGGCGGTCTTTCTCGTCTCGTCCGGGAAGACCGCGCGGGAGACGGCGTTCGACGAGTACCGCCCGTATCACGGCATCCTCTCTCTCGCCAAGATGACGATCGTGGACACGCTTCGGCCGGGAACGACCGTCGTCGAGTACCTCGATTACGAGAAGAAGGCCTTGCCGGATTCGATCTTCGAGCCGAAGGCCGCTCCCTAGGGCTTCGCGCCCGCGGCGAGCGCGCGCAGGCGCGCCGCGTCCGCCGTCCGTCCCGCCTTCTCGTACGCCGCGGCGAGCTCCAGACGGTAATCGGACGACTCCGGGTCCAGGCGCCGGGCCGTTTCGAGCTCGGTGACGGCCTCGTCGGTCCGCCCGTCCTCGAGGAGCGCCCGTCCGAATTGCCAGCGCGCGGCGGCGTTGTCGTGGTCGAGATCCACGGCACGGCGGAAGTGCTGGAGGGCGAGAGCGCGGTCGCCCTTGGCACGGTAATGCTCGCCGAGGTGAACGTTCCACCACCCGAGGGGGTCGAGCTCGAGGAGACGCTGACTCAGCGCCAGAGACTCGTCCCAGCGCTTCTGGGTCATGAGGAGGTGCGAATACCAGTGGAGGGCGTTGAGGGAATTCCCGTCCAGCTCGAGGGCGCGCCGGAAGCCCTGCTCCGCCGCACGGGGGTCGCCGGTCATCATCGTCGCGTGGGCGAGGACGGCGTGGGCGTCGGCGAGGTCCGGGTCGAGCTCGAGGGCCTTGCGCGCGGCGGCCTTCGCCTTCTCGTAGGCGTCGGGGACCGGCCGCCGGTGCGTGTAGCCGAAGACGTCCCACGTCTCGGCGATCCCGGTCCATGCCCTCGCGTAACCCGGGTCCGCCTCGAGCGCCTTCTCGAAGTACCCGAGACCCTTCTCGAGATCGGATTCTCGTCGCCCGCTGGCCCAGAACTGGCGCCCGCGAAGCCAGAGCTCGTAGGCTTCGCGGCTTTCGGTCTCCTTCCGGGCGAGTCGGACGCGGTCCTCTCCGGAGAGTCGGAGATGCAGCTTGGCGGCGACGGCCGAGGCGATTTCGGGAGGCAGGGCCGCGATCGTCTCGAGAGGGCGGTCGTACCGCTCTCCCCACAGGTGCCGGCCGTCCCGGGCGTCCACGAGCTCGGCCGAGATGGAGACGCGGCTCGACCGGCCGACGGCGCGGCCCGTCAGGATCGCGCGCACGCCGAGCTCGCGCGCGGCCGCGAGCGGGTCCACGTTCGCTCCTGCGAATCGTGCGACGGCGCTCGAGGCCATGACGCGCAGGTTCGGAGCCTGCGAGATGCGCGAGATCACCGAGTCGGACAGCGACGCGCAGAGGTCGGCGAGCTCGGCGTCGCTCCCGGCGCTCGAGAACGGGAGGACCGCGAGAGAGTCGATGGGCGCCGGGCGGCGCCACAGGAGCAGCGCAATGGCTGCCGCGGCGGCGGCGAAGCCCGCGGCGATCGCGAGGCGGCGGAGACGGGGGGCGGCACGGCCCGCCGCGGAAACGTTCGCGGTCTCGAGCGCCGAAAGCGCCGGCGTCGACCCCTCCAGAGCGCGGGCCGCCCCCGCAACGTCGCGCGGGCGCTGTTCCGGATCCTTCCGGAGGCAGCGCGCGATGAAGTCACGGAAGTCGGGTGCGACGCCGGGCGCGAGACTCTGCCATTCGGGTTCCTTCGTGAGGACGGCGGCGAGCGTCTCCGTGGCATTCCGGCCAGCGAACGCACGCCGGCCCGCGAGCATCTCGTAAAGGACACATCCGAAGGACCAGACGTCGGACGACGGCCCGATCGGCTCGCCGCGCGCCTGCTCGGGCGACATGTAGCCGACGGTCCCCATGGCCGCTCCGGCCTCCGTCAGGGCGGAAGCCGTGTCGGCCGCCGAGAGGTCGCCCCGCTCCGCCGGCGCGTTCCGCGCGAGTCCGAAGTCGAGGATCTTCGCTCCATCCTGGGTCAGGAAGATGTTCTGGGGT
>DATGDV010000325.1:0-2449 GCA_035310685.1 Thermoanaerobaculia bacterium | reverse complement strand
CTTCCTCTTCCTCTTCTATTTTTCTTTCTCTCTCCACCCTGCAATCCCATCCCGAGAAATTCACGTCGATCGGCAGGACCGCAGTGCCCTTGCGCTGGATGTCCTTCACGATCGTGGCGGGGTGGTAGAAGCCCATCGGCCACGCGTTCAGGAGGCACGCCGTGAACGCGGCGGGGTGGTGCACCTTCAGCCACGCGCTCGCGTACGCGATGAGCGCGAAGCTGGCCGCGTGCGACTCGGGGAAGCCGTAGAGCGCGAACGACGTGATGGACCTGACGATCTGGTCCTGCGCGGGCCCCGTGATGCCTTTTTTCGCCATGCCCGAGCGGAGCCGCTCCTCGATCGCACCCATGCGCTCCTCGGAGCGCTTGAAGCCCATCGCGCGGCGCAGCTCTTCCGCTTCGCCGCCCGTGAAGCCGGCGGCCACCATCGCGATTCTCAGGAGCTGCTCCTGGAAAAGCGGCACGCCGAGCGTGCGCTTCAGGATCGGCTCGAGGCACGGGTGCGGATACTCGACCGGCGCCTTGCCCTGCCGCCGGTCGAAGAACGGGTGCACCATCCCGCCCACGATCGGCCCCGGCCGGATGATCGCGACCTGCACGACGATGTCGTAGAAGACCTTCGGCGCGTGGCGCGGCAGCGAGGCCATCTGCGCGCGGCTTTCGACCTGGAAGAGGCCGATCGTGTCGGCCGCGCGCAGCAGCTCGTACACCTTCGGGTCGTCCGCGGGCAGGTGCGCGAGGTCCACGTCCACGCCCTCGTGCTCCTTGATCAGGGGCAGCATCTTCTCGATCGCGCCCAGCATCCCGAGGCCGAGGAGATCCACCTTCACGATGCCGAGGTCGGCGCAGTCGTCCTTGTCCCACTGGATGACGACGCGCCCTTCCATCGCCGCGGGCTCGAGCGGGACGACCTCGGACAGCTTTCCCATCGCTACGACCATCCCGCCCGAGTGCTGCCCGAGATGGCGCGGCAGGCCCTGAACCCGCATGAAGAGCTTTCCGAAATGCGCGACGCGCGGGTGCGCGGGGTCGAAGCCGGCGGCCGCCATCTCCTTCGCGAGGTCGGTCGCGCCGTCGCGGTACTCGCCGAAGCTCCACGTCCCGAGATGCTTCGCGATCGTGTCCACCTGTTCCGGGGAGAAGCCGATGGCCTTCGCCATCTCGCGCGCGGCCGAACGGTCGCGGTACGTGATGACGTTCGCCGTCATCGCGGCGCCGTCGGGGCCGTACGTCTTGTAGACGTGCTGGATCACCTTCTCGCGCGGTTCGTCCGAGGGCAGGTCGAGATCGATGTCGGGCCACTCGCCGCGCTCCTCCGAGAGGAAGCGCTCGAAGAGAAGCTCCATCTTCACGGGATCCACCGCCGTGATCGAGAGCGCGTAGCACACGGCGCTGTTCGCGGCCGAGCCGCGTCCCTGCACGAGGATGTGCTCTTTCTTGCAGAAGTTCACGATGTCCCAGACGATGAGGAAGTAACCCGCGAGGTCCAGCTTCTCGATGAGGTCGAGCTCACGCTGGATCTGCGCCTGCGCCTTGCCCGTGAGCGGGCGGAAGCGCGCCCGCGCCCCCTCCCACGTGACGTGCCTGAGGAACGACGACGGCGTCTCTCCCGGCGGCAGCGGGTACGCGGGGAAGCGGTAGCCGAGATCCGCGAGCGTGAAGGAAAGGCGCCCCGCGAGCTCGGCGCTCCTTTCGAGGACGCCCGGCAGGTCCGCGAAGAAGGCCTCCATGTCGGCCGCGGACTTCAGGTGGCGCTCGCGCCCCGCGTGCAGCTTCGTGCCGGCCGCGTCGAGGTGCGTGTGGTGGCGGATGCACGTGAGCGCGTCGAAGAGGTCCTTGTCCTTCCGCGACGCGTAGCGCGCGCCGTTCGTCGCGAGGACGGGGAGGCGTGCGGCGCCTGCGAGATCGAGGAGCGCGCGGTTCAGGTGCTCTTCCTCGCGCAGGAAGTGACGCTGCAGCTCCACGTGGAGGCGCCCGGGGAAGAGCGCCGTGAGGCGGTCCAGCTCGCGCCGCGCCGCGTCGAAGCCGCCCGCGCCGCGCGACGTCAGCGCGCGCGTCACGACGCTCTCCTCGCCGCCCGTCAGGACGTGCAGCCCTTCCGCGTGCGCGGCGACTTCCTCCCACGTCGCGGCCCCCTGCCCCTTCGGCTTCCCCGCGGCGGCGGCGGTGAGAAGCGAGCAGAGGTTCCGGTAGCCCTTCTGGTTCTCGGCGAGCAGCG
The DNA here is from genome assembly GCA_035310685.1 of Thermoanaerobaculia bacterium. Lineage (GTDB taxonomy): Bacteria > Acidobacteriota > Thermoanaerobaculia > UBA5066 > UBA5066 > Fen-183. Next base: position 229 of record DATGDV010000325.1, on the reverse strand, counting down.
TCAGACGGGGAAGAGGAATTCCTGCTGGGAGCGGGGGAGGGACGAGTCCCAAGGGGCCGGGAAAGTAGCTTTTGTCAGGGAGTTTTTCTTCGAATGGTGAATGGGCGGATGCGCCGCTTTCGCGCGTATCGGCCGCGGCATGCGAGGTCCCTCTTCCACCCTTCAAAGAAAACTTTGCAGGCCCTCGCCCGTCGCGATCCGTTTCCTCGCCGCGCGCGCCCTTGACATC
>DATGDV010000324.1:0-6376 GCA_035310685.1 Thermoanaerobaculia bacterium | reverse complement strand
GCGAGCGGCAGGTGAATGCGAAGTCGATCTTTCACGGACGTCTCGGAGGCCGCGCGAGAAGAGCGACGGCCAGAACCGACGCGAGGGACAGCGCCCCTCCGGCTCCGAAGGCGGGATTCCGATACCGGAGCACGATCTCGTGATCCCCCTTCGGCACGTCCGCGGCCGTCAGGAATCCGTCCGCGGGGCGGAGCGCGAGCTCCTTCCCGTCGAGGCGGGCGCGCCAGTTCGGATCGAAAGTCCGTGAGACGGCAAGCACCGCGGCCGGCAACGCGACGTGGACCTCGAGCCGCGTGAAATTCGCGCCGCGCTTCGTGACCGTCACGCGTCCGCCTCCCGCGGGAAGAAGCGCGAATTCCTCCCTCGCCCTCGCGATGCGCACGATCCGATCCCCGCCGAAACGTCCCACCTCGACGGCGCCTGGAGGATCGGGAGCCGCAGCCGGCGTCCGGACGATCACCACGCCGAGCCGGCGGAGTCGCTCGACCTTCTCCTCTCCCCAGGCGAGGCCGGCGGCCTCCCGCGCGAAGCGCACCGAGGCTGCCGGGGTCATGCGATCCACGTCGTTTTCCCCGGCGTAATGGATGCCGAAGACCACGCCCGTGGTGGGGCGTAGCCGATCGAGGCCGCCCGCCTCGCGCGCCCGACGCGCCGCGGTCGGAGAGTCGTCCGCGCCGTCATCGTAGAACCGCCCGCTCCCGGCTTCCTTCCTGACGAGCGTCACCGGAGGGGTTTCCTTCGTGTAGAGGTCACGCGGGCCGGCCGGACACGTCCCCGCGACGCGCCGCGCGGCATCGGTGAAGAACAGCACGCCGAGAACGCAGGCGAGAAGCAGCGGGCTGCGCAGTTTTTCTTCGAAGGTGAAGAGGGGTTCGGGCTGACGGTTGCGCGCGACGAGCCACGTGAATGCAGCGATGAGAGCAAGACTAAGAGTTCCTAGAATGAGGGGAGAACGAAGAGCGCTCGCGACGGCTGCACTTGACGCCTCGCCCGCGCCGAGCTTCAGCGCCCACAATACCTTTCTAAGGAAATCTTCCGCGCCGATAGCCAACGCGAAAAGCGCGGCGCAGACGAGAGCCATTCCCACTGCCGTCTTCAACAGAGTCCTTCGCGCCGATGCCCGAGCCTCGGCCTCTCCGAAAAAGACCGCTTCCACCCCGATCGCGGCCGCCGCGGCGAGCGCGAATGTCACGAGCAGCCACCATTTTTCCGGGTAGCGGACGAACGGGAGTGCGGACGCCAGAAGCGAATACCCGGGCAGGAACCGGCCGAAGGACAGGACGGCTCCTGCCAGGGCGAGGAGCAGCGCGGCGCGCCCGCGGCGATCGCGCCACGCGGCGGCCGCCAGCAGGAGAGGGACGAGGCCGAGCGCGAGATCCTCGAAGTAGGGGCTTCCCGCGTCGAACGTGGCCGATCCCCAGTAGGAAGACGCTTCGCCGCCCGGATCTCCGGTGAGCCGGGGCTCGACGAGCGTGAGGACGCGCGCGGGGCGCACGGACCAGAAGAGAGCGCCGTGCTCGGGTTTCATGCCGGCGCCCCGGGCCGATCGCGCGACCTCGAGCGCGGCGGGAAGAATCTGAACCGCCGCGAGCCCCGCCCCGAGAACGAGCGCGAAGAGCGCGGCAGCGGTGGCGCGCACGCGCGAGGCCCTTCCCGCGCCGATCGAGACCGCGACGAAGGACGCGGCGCCGATGAGCGTCACGGCGGGCTCGCCGCCGAGCGCCGAAACGCCGAAAGCCAGCGCCGCCAGGGCGCAGGCGCGACGACGCACGGCCGGGTCCTCCGAGTCGAGGCGCGCGGCCTCGACGAGCGCGAGAGAAAGCGGAAGAACGGCGGCGCACGTCGTCGCGTAGACCGGCAGCGACTGGAAGACACCCGAGAAGAGAAGCACGAGCGTTCCGGATCCGGAGGCAATCGCCGAGAGTCCGAGGCGTCTCGAGGCAAGGAAGAAGACGAGAAGGGCGAGCAAGACGTTCGTGAGCGCGAGGGCGGTCGGCGAGAAGACCACGAGGAGCGGAGACAGCGGCCAGAAGACGGCGGCGTTCGGGTCGGCCGCGAACGCCCGCCCCCCCGACATCCACTCGTTCCAGAGCGGCGCCTCTCCGGCCCGGAGGAATCTCGCGAGGAGGAGCCTCCAGGGAACGAAGAAGAAACCGGCATCGCGCCGGTACAGCGTTCCCCCGGCCAGGAAAGGCGCGAAGCGGAGAGCGGCTGCGCCGAAGACGACGCCGAGAACCGGTGCCAGGCCCGGAGCCTCTTTCTTCACGCCGTTCAGGGCTTCCGCGCCAGCACCAGGAGCGACATCCCGAACGAGGGTTCCGTTCTCTCTTCCGTCCTGAGCAGCGGCATGATCCACTTGAAAGCGCCCAGCTGGCGTTTCGGGAGGACACGGCGCCTGAGAAGGCGCGAGTTCAACCACCAGCCCAGGACGCCGGGCCGGTTCAGATAGCGGACGGATTCCACCGCGAAGCCGGCGCGCCCGACGAGGGTCGCGAGAGCTCCTTTCTCGTACCGGCGGTAGTGACGCAGATTTTCGTCGAGCGTGCCGTAGAGCGCGGGGAGCGCGGGCACGAGAAGGGCGAGGTGCCCTCCTGGCTGGAGGACGCGGCAGAAATCCGCGAGCGTGCCCGCGTCGTCCTCGATGTGCTCGAGCACGTTCATGCAGACGATCGAGTCGATCCGCTCCCCCTCGAGGTCGGCGCGGTCTTCCGGGGTGAGCGGAAACCGGAACGAGGCGACCCGGATGTTTCCGTGCTTCTCGAACCGCGTGCGGAGCTCCCGCACGTAGTGCGGCTCGATGTCCGATGCGATGACCCTCTCGCGGTCCGCGAAGAAGCGCGTCTGGTTCCCGACGCCCGAGCCCACCTCGAGGACGCGCGACCCGAGCCAGGGCTCGACGCGGTCGTGAAGCCAGCGGTTGTAGACCGAGAGCTCTCCCATCCGCCGCAGCGTGATCGCCCCGACGTCGCTGTCGGGCGCCTCCCAGCGGAAGTACTTCAGGATCGTCCACACGGCCTGGAACGCGTCCTTGGCGCCGATCTTCTTGCCTTCCTCGTACGTGCGCCCGCTGTACGAGATCGGAACCTCGTAGATCCGGGCGCGCATGCGCGCCACCTTGCACGTGATCTCGGGCTCGATGCCGAACCGCTGCGACTTGAGGTCCAGCCGGTCCACGACGCCCCGCGTCATGAGCTTGTAGCAGGTCTCCATGTCGGACAGGTTGAGGTCCGTGAAGACGTTCGACATGAGCGTCAGCAGCCGGTTGCCCACCGTGTGCCAGAAATAGAGGACGCGATGCCCGTGGGGGCTGCCGAGAAAGCGGGAGCCATACACGACGTCGGCCTTGCCCGCGAGAACAGGCCCGAGGAGGACGGGGTACTCCTCCGGGTCGTACTCGAGGTCGGCGTCCTGGATGACGACGAGATCGCCCGTCGAGGCGCGCATGCCGGCCCACACGGCAGCCCCTTTTCCCATGTTGCGCGGCTGCAGGAGGACGCGGACGCCGTCCTTGCCGTCGAGCTCGCGCAGGATGTCCCGCGTGCCGTCCTGAGAGCCGTCGTCCACGATCACGATCTCGCGCTCGAGGTCTCCGAGATCGACGGCCAGGACTCGCGCGAGGATCTCGCGGATCGTCCGGCGCTCGTTGTACGCCGGCATCACGATCGAAAGCTTCATGGAAGGCTCTTCTCTCTCAGATCGTAGAGGTCGATGGAGTATCCCACGCGTCCCGCGGGCCTCCCGCGCGTGGAAATCTCGTGCCGAAGCTGCTGCAGACCGATGGCGGCCGCCGGATCGCCGTGGAACGCCATCGCCTCCGGCCCGCAGCACATCAGGAACGACGAGACCGCCCAGAGGCCGGGCCGAAACGGCGTCTTCCCGGGGACGAACACCGTCGCCTTCGGGGTGTAGTACGTCACGTCGCCGCCGCCGAAATACGCGATCGTCGTCTTCTCTTCCTCGCCGCGCGCCTCGAGGTGCCGCGCGAGCCGTTCCAGGTCCTGACCCCAGTCGAGATTCGAATCGTTCAGCCATGCCGCGCCGTTCGCGGGCCCTCCGGCGGCCGCGTTGAAGAACGAGAGCTCGTGGGGATGGACCCGCAGGGTCTCGAGGAGCTGCACCGTGGCGAGAGCGGAGACGAGGGCGGCCGCCGCGCGCACCGGGAGAGACCGGAACAGAGCGAGGACGGCCGCCGAAAGGAGCAGCGGGTAGACCGGCAGCATGTGGCGGATCCCGATGTTGTACGACGTCGCCGTGCCGGTCAGAAAGAGATAGACCGGAGGGAGAACGAGCGTGAGAAGGACGAGGTCGGGCCGGATCTTCCGCGCGATGCCCGCAGCGATGGCGATCCCGAGGACGACGAGCGTGGCGAGCGTGCTCTTCACCGCGAAGGCGACGAAGAAGTATTCCCAGAATCCGTCCACGGAGAGCTTCCCGCGGAGTTCGTTCACGCCGCCGCCCGTCCGGTTCTGGACCGCGATCCCCGCGAGGCCCGCGGCGTAGTGACCGGCTTCCTTGGACACCCGCGAGATCGCGACGATCCGTTCGATGGTCGCCTTCTCGGCCTGCCTCGAGACGAGAAAGATGCGCGCCGCCCTGGCGGCCTCGGCGCCGCTCATGTGCCGCATGGCGATCGCGTAGCTTCCGAGGAGCACCGCGAGGGACGTCGCGCCCGCGAGGAGAAGTCCCCTGAGCTCGAGGAGGTCGGGACGGCGGCCTTCGCGGGCGGCCGCGCGTCGCTCGCGGAAGAGCCCGGTCAGCGCGAGGAGCGCGACCATCGGGACGAGGAGGACGCACGAGAACTTCGCGGCGAGGCTCGCCCCGAGCGCCGCTCCCGTGACCGCCCAGAGGCCGAGCGACCGGCGCTCGAGGGCGCGCAGGGCGAGAACGAGCGTGCCGAAGAACCCCAGGGCGGCCGCGAGGTCGGTGTGCACGACGCCGGCGTGCGCGAGAAGATTCGGCTCGAAGGCGACGAGCGCCGCCGCGAGGATTCCGGCCAGATCACCCGCCCACGACCGCACGGCCCAGCCGGCGCCGACGACGAGAACGAAGAAGAGCATCGTCACCGGCGCGCGCGCGACGGCGAACAGCGTCTCCGGGCGCAGTGGCGAGTTGAAGCTGAAGGGCCGGGGCTGCTCGGCCGAGGCCATCGAGAACGGGACGTCCATCTTCGGCGCGCGCCCTCCGGCCGCCCGGATCGCGAAGCCTGAAAGGAGCTTCACGAGCGGCGGGTGCTCGAGGTTCGCGTAATACGTGCCCGCGATCGCGTATTCCGCGGCGGCCAGCGTGTGGAACGGCTCGTCCATCGTGGGACTGTCGAGGCGCGTGTGGTCGAAGACGAGCGCCGAGCCCGCCGCGGCGAGAAAGAGCACGGCGGCCCAGAATCTCGCGCGCTTCCCCTCGACCATCCGGCGATTGTAGGGGGACCGCGCGGGCGCCTGTTACGCTCGTCAGGGTGAGAGCGCGCTCCCGAAGCCTTTCCCGGGACGGGCGGTTCGTGCTCCTGATGTTCCTGGCGGCCCTCGCGTTGCGGCTCGCGCCATTCCCGGTTGCGACCTCTCGCGGCTGGCGCCTCCTTTCGCCCGACTGCTACGGTCATCTCCGGCGGACGGTGTCCGTCGCGCGGAACTTCCCTCGCGTCCCGTACCACGATCCGTACCTGAACCATCCGGACGGCGGCGTCTTCATCTGGCCTCCGGCTTTCGACCTCGTCGCGGGCGGGGCCGCGCGCCTTCTCTTCGGGCGTGGGGCCACGACGGAAGAGGTCCTGAGAGTCGCGGCGGTTCTTCCCGCGCTCCTCGGCGCGCTCCAGATCCTTCCTCTTTTCGCGGTGGCACGCGGGGTCTTCGGCCGGCGGCGCGCGCGGATCGCGACCGCCGCCTACGTCGCTCTTCCCGCCGCGGTTCTCTGGGGCAGCTTCGGCCATTTCGACCATCACGTGGCCGAGGCCCTGAACCTGCTCCTCGTTCTCGCTTCCGGCGCCTGGGCCGCCTCCGCGCGCGGCGACGTGCGATTCGCGCGCGCCATCCTCTTCGGAGCGGCGATCGCTCTGGCGGTCCTCACGTGGCAGGGGGCCGTGTTCGTGGCCGGCCTCGCGTTTCTGTGGGCCGCGTTCGCACTCGGCGAGGCCGCTGCCGTCGCGGGCCTCGTGGCGACGGCGCTCGTCGCCCTCGGGGCCGCCGCGACCCTTCCGGCGGAGCCCGTGCCCTTCTCCTTCGTCTCCTTCGGCTGGTTCCAGCCGCTCCTCCTCGCCGGCGCCACCGTGCCGCTTCTCGCGCTGTCGACGGCACGCGCGACCACGGCTCGGCGGCGCGCGCTGTGGGGGCTCGTGACGGCGCTCGGCCTCGGAATCGCGCTGCCCAATGCGCGGCGGGTTCTC
>DATGDV010000323.1:0-3450 GCA_035310685.1 Thermoanaerobaculia bacterium | reverse complement strand
GGTTCCTTATTTCTTCGTCGCCTTCTTCTTGCCCGCGATGGCGCCCTTCCGCGGGCCCTTCCGCGTCCGGGCGTTCGTGTGAGTCCGCTGCCCGCGGACCGGCAGGTTGCGCCGGTGCCGGAGGCCGCGGTAGCAGCCGATCTCCATGAGCCTCTTGATGTCCTGCGAGGTGTCCTTGCGGAGGTCGCCTTCGACCTTGAAGTCCTCCTGGATCACCTTTCGGATCTTGGAGACTTCGTCCTCGGACAGGTCCTTGACGCGCGTGTTCCGGTCGACCTTCGCGGTCTCGAGGATCTTGCCGGAGCTCGGGCGCCCGATCCCGAAGATGTAGGTCAGGCCGATTTCGACGCGCTTGTTCGGGGGAAGGTCGATGCCTGCGATACGTGCCATTCTGCGTTCCTCTTCAGCCCTGACGCTGCTTGTGCTTGACGTTCTCGCAAATGACCCGCACCACGCCGGCGCGGCGGATCACCTTGCATTTGCTGCAGATCTTTCTGACGGACGTTCGGACTTTCATGCGGAACCTCGATTCACTTGTACCGGTAGATGATGCGGCCGCGCGTCAGGTCGTACGGCGAAAGCTCGACGAGGACCTTGTCCCCGGGCAGGATGCGGATGAAATGCTTCCGCATCTTTCGGGAGATGTGCGCGAGCACCTGATGCTTGTTCTCCAGCTCGACCTTGAACATCGCGTTCGGCAACGGCTCGATCACCGTGGCGGTCACCTCGATGGCGTCTTCCTTCGACATAGTCCTTCTGTCTCGCCTCCGTCAGACCGCGACGGAAAGCGGATATTCGTGAAATCCGGGTGCGCCGGTCTGCGCCGAGCCGGACGAAAAACGCCCGAAGCCGAGGACGACGGGCCCCTGCGCGGTCGCGACGACCGTATGCTCGAAATGCGCCGACACGCGGCCATCCTTCGTGCGGACCGTCCAGCCGTCGGCATCGGTCGTGACGGCGGCGGCCCCGAGATTGAACATGGGCTCGATCGCGAGCGTCATGCCCTCCCGGATGATCTCGCGCTTGCCCGGCGGCCCGTAATTCGGCACCTGCGGTTCCTCGTGGAGTGCGGTCCCGATGCCGTGCCCCACGAACTCGCGCACGACCCCGTACTTGCGGGCCTTCGCCACCGCTTCGACGGCCGCTCCGACGTCGCCGATGCGCCCGCCCACCACAACGGCCCCGATGCCCGCGAGAAGCGCCTCGTGGGTCGTTCCGACCAGCTCCCTGACCGGCTCGGCCACGGGCTCGAGCGCGACCGTGCGCGCGGCGTCCGCGTAATAGCCTTCCACGACCGCACCCAGGTCGAGGCCCACGACGTCGCCCGGCTTGAGGACCCGCTTCGGCGACGGGATCCCGTGGACGACCTCGTCGTTCAGCGAGATGCAGATCGTCTTCGGGTAGCCGCGGTATCCCGGGAACGCGGCCTTGCCGCCGCGCGACGCGATGCCCGCCGCGGCGACGCGATCGATCTCCTCGGTCGTCACGCCGGGTCGGCACGCGGCGATGCACTCGGAGAGCGTCTCGTGCACGATGCGCGCGGCGCGCTCCATCTTGAGGATCTCGGACTTGCCCTTGCAGGTGATCACGGGTTCCCCGTCCGGCGGCGTGCCACCGCGGAGGCCACGTCCGCCGCGACTGCTTCGATGGAGCGGTCCCCGTCGATCGTGACGAGAGCACCGGATTTCGCATAAAGCTCGGCGAGAGGGGCCGTCTTCTCGCGATAGACGCGGAGCCTTTCGGCGATCGTCTCTTTCGTATCGTCCGAGCGGCCTTCGAGCGTCGCGCGCTTCAACAGGCGGTCGACGAGGATGCCGTCCGGCACGTCGATGAAGAGCACCGCGTCGACGCGGCCTCCGGACTCCTTCAGGAGGGCGTCCAGGGACCGCGCCTGCGCGACCGTGCGCGGGTAGCCGTCGAAGATCGCGCCGTTCTTCGCGTCGGGCGCGCCGAGACGCTCTTTCAGCATCTGCGTGACGAGGTCGTCCGGCACGAGGGCGCCCGATTCCATGATCGGCTTCGCGATGGCGCCGAGCGGCGTTCCCCGGGCCACGTGGCTCCGCAGGAGGTCGCCGGTCGAGATCTGCGGAATCCCGGCAGACGCCGCGAGCCGCGACGCCTGGGTCCCCTTTCCCGATCCGGGAGGTCCGAAGAACACGATCGCGGACGACATCGTCAGCCCCGGCGCCCGCGGACGCGGCCCTTCTTCAGGAAGCCGTCGTAATTGCGCATGACGAGCTGCGATTCCACTTGCTGGACGGTATCCATCGCGACCCCCACGACGATCAGAAGGGACGTCCCACCGAAGAAGAACGTGATTCCGAGGCCCTGCGTCACGAAAGCCGGGAGGTGCGAATCGAGCCAGGGGCCGATCCCGGGAATCCCCTGCACCTTGAAGCCCATCATGAGGAACTCGGGGATCAACGCCACGACGACGAGGTACACGGCGCCGATGAGCGTGATGCGCGTGAGCACGTTGTCGATGTAGTCCGACGTGGCCTTTCCGGGACGGATCCCCGGGATGAACCCGCCGTACTTGCGCATGTTCTCGGCCGTGTCGTTCGGGTTGAAGATGATCGAGATGTAGAAGTAGCAGAAGAAGATGATCCCGAGCCCGTAGAAGAGATTGTAGAGCGGCTGGCCGATCGAGAGCTGCTCGGCGATCTTCTTCATGAAGTCGCTCTTGATCGCGGACGCGATGTACTGCGGGAACTGGATGATCGAGATGGCGAAGATGATCGGGATGACGCCGCCCGTGTTCACGCGCAGCGGCAGGTACGTGTTCTGCCCGCCGTAGACCTTGCGCCCGATGACGCGCTTGGCGTACTGCACGGGGATGCGGCGTTGGGCCCGCTCGACGAAGACGATCGCCGCGACGACGCCGATCATGAACGCGAGAAGGATGATCCCGGTGAAGAGCGACATGCCGCCGCGCTGAACCTGCTGGATCGAGTTGATGACGGCCGTCGGGAAGCCGGCGACGATGCCCGCGAAGATGATCAGCGAGATGCCGTTCCCAATGCCGCGTTCCGTGATCTGCTCGCCGAGCCACATCACGAACGCCGTGCCCGTCGTGAGCGTCAGGATCGCCAGGAGGACGAACGCGAGCTTGCCCGAATCCGACGTCGGGTCCCGGAGCGCGAGATTGCGGCCGCTCGGCGTCGTCTGGCTCCAGAGCCAGAGCGCGATCCCGGCGCCCTGGACGACCGACAGGATGACGGTGCCGTAGCGCGTGTACTGCGTGATCTTCCGGCGCCCCATCTCCCCTTCCTTCGAGAGCTTCTCGAGGTAGGGCCAGACGACCGTCAGGAGCTGCAGGATGATCGACGCCGTGATGTACGGCGTGATGCCGAGGGCGAACACCGACAGGCGTCTCAGCGCGCCACCCGAGAACACGTCGAGGAAGCCGAGAAGGCCCCCGGCGCTCGCCTTGAAGAACTCTTCGAGGGC
>DATGDV010000322.1:0-5004 GCA_035310685.1 Thermoanaerobaculia bacterium | reverse complement strand
GATTAGTTGCCTAAATTCAGCAAACGCAAGGGTTATGTTCGCTTGGTTTCCGACTCCGCCGGCTCTCCGGGGCGCGGGGGTCCGCTCTCCACGGGGCCCTGGATCACGGCGCCCTCCTCGACGACCAGGATCGGCGTCTTGATGTCGGCGAAGACTCGGGCGCCAGCGTGGAGCTCGACGCGTTCTTTTGCGTAGATGCTCCCCTTGATCGTGCCGGAAACCGCGAGGCGTCCCACCCGGACCTCTCCCTCCACGATGCCGCCCTCTCCGATCACGAGCTCGGCGTCCGTCGTGATCGTGCCCTTGAACTGTCCGTCGATGCGGAACACGTCGTCGAACGAGAGCGTTCCCTCCAGCCGCGCGCCCCGGTCGAGGAAACCGTTCAGCGAGCCGCCTCCCCTCTTCGCGCTCATGTCTTCCGCCCTCCGAGGAGCCGCTCGAAAAGGCCGATCAGCTCGTCCTCCGAGAAGAAGGAGATGCGGACCTCGCCCCCGCGCCTCTTCCTCCGGATCTCCACGCGCGTCCCGAGCGCCCGACCGAGGCGGAGCTCGGCGTCGCGCGTGTCCGCATCCACGGCACGGGCTTTCCTCTTCTTCGGGCTCCCCTTCAGGATGGCCGCTACGCGCGCCTCGGTGGCGCGCACGGAGAGCCCGCGCCGCACGACCTCTTTCGCGAGACGCTCCTGGTCCGCCGCGGACGAGAGCGCGAGCAGCGCGCGCGCGTGGCCCGCCGAGAGTGACTCCTCCTCAAGCGCGGCGCGCACCGGCGCCGGAAGCTTGAGGAGACGGAGCGTGTTCGCCACGGTCGCGCGGTCCTTGCCGACGCGCTCGGCCACGTCCTCCTGCGTGAGAGAGAAGTCGTCCTTCAGGTGCCGGTACGCTTCCGCTTCCTCCAGCGGGGTCAGGTCGCGGCGCTGCACGTTCTCGACAAGCGCGAGCAGGAGGTGGTCGCGGTCCGTGACGCCTTCGCGCACGACGACGGGAACTTCCGAGAGGCCCGCGAGCCGGGCCGCGCGCACCCGGCGCTCGCCTGCCAGGATCCGGAACCGGGCCCCCTCCTTCGTGACGAGGACGGGCTGGAGGATCCCCGTCCGCTTGATGGATCGCGAGAGCTCCTCGAGGCCGGCGTCGTCGAACCGGCGGCGCGGCTGGCGGCGGTTCGCGTCGAGGAGATCGATCGCGACCGCTCTCAAGGCGGCGCCCGGAGCGTCCCCGCGCTCCGAGGGAATGAGCGCCGAAAGGCCCCTGCCGAGCGCCGCTTTTCGGGAAGCGATCACGGCGGCGATCCTAGCAGCCGGGCGCGGAGGGTTTCCGTCCGTCCCGCCGCAGGAGCTCGCGCGCGATCCCGAGGTAGGCTTCGGCGCCCTTCGACTTCACGTCGTAAAGGAGGATCGGCTTGCCGTGAGACGGCGCCTCGCCGAGGCGCACGCTCCTCGGAACGACGTGGTCGAAGACCGCTTCGCCGAAGTGCCTCCGGATCTCCTGGAGCACCTGCCGCGAGAGGTTCGTCCTTTCGTCCCACATCGTGGCGACGACCCCCGCGAGGCCGAGCGCGGGGTTGAGGCTCTCTTTCACGCGTTCGATCGTGGTGAGGAGCTCGGAGACCCCCTCGAGCGCGAAGTACTCGCACTGGATCGGCACGAGGACCCCGTCGGCCGCGACGAGCGCGTTCACCGTCAGAAGAGAGAGCGACGGCGGGCAGTCGATCAGGATGTACTCGTACCTCTCGCGCAAGGGGTCGAGCTTTTCGGCGAGGCGCCGCTCGCGGCGCTCCTCGTGGACGAGCTCGACCTCGGCTCCCACGAGGTGGCGGTTCGCGGGTGCGAGCGTCAGGTGCGGCAGGTCCGTCCCGCGCGCGATTTCCTCGAACGCCGCCCCCCCGCCGAGCCAGTCATATGTGGTCCGAAAGAGGGCGGATTTGTCGACGCCGAGGCCGGATGTCGCGTTTCCCTGCGGGTCGAAGTCCACGAGGAGGACGTCGCGCTCCAGGACCGCGAGCGACGCCCCGAGGCTGATCGCCGTCGTCGTCTTGCCGACGCCCCCTTTCTGGTTCGCGACCGCGAGGACGCGCGCCGAATGCGGCGAATGTTTCACGTGAAACACTCGAGCAAGAGGATGCCCCGCCGCTCGGCGCCGGGCGCCCTGTGAAAACGACTCCGCGCCGCGCCGCCCTTCCGTGCCGCCTCGGATGCGAGAGGCTCGCTCGTCCACAGGAGCGCCCTCGCGCCCGGAGAGAGCAGTGGCCGCGCGGCGCGTACCAGCTTTCCCGCCGAAGCGACGGCGCGGGTCGTGAGTACGTCGTAGCGCGGGTCGCCGGCCATGGGAAAGGCATCCGGAAATCTAGCGTTCACGACCCGGGCGGTCAACGCGAGGCGCGAGAGCGCGTCGAGGAGATAAACCGCCTTCTTGCCGGACGACTCCACGAGCGTCCCCTCGAGGTCTCTGCGCACGAGAAGGAGCGGGATCGCGGGGAACCCACCGCCCGAGCCGAGGTCGAGAAGCCGGATCGGCCGGCCGTTCGGCCGCGGCAGGAGGGCGAGGCCGAGGAGGGCGTCGAAAAGGTGCGTCGCCACGAGGACCCCGGGCTCCGAAGAACGCGCCGAAACGAGGTTCATCGCCGCGTTCCTCTCGAGAAGGACGGAGAGGAACTTCGCGAGGGGACCGGCCGCGGCGGCCGCGCGGTCCCGCTCTTCCTCCGGGAGGTCGGCGGCGACCCGCCGGACCCTTTCTTCCAGGGTCACGCCGCGACTCCGCGCTCCAGGGAGACGAGCCGGGCGAGGAGGACGGCCACCGCGGCGGCGGTGACGCCCGGAAGTCGCGAGGCCTGTCCGAGAGTCCGGGGCCGATGCCGCTCCAGCTTTTCGATTGCTTCCTTCGACAGGCCCGGGATGCCCCTGTAGACGAACCCGCCCGGAAAAACGCGCTCGGTCGCGCGCGCCATGCGGGCGATCGCCTCGCGCTCGCGCTCGACGAAGCCTTCGTATCGGAGCTCGGAGACGAGCCGGTCCCGCTCCTCTTCCCGCAGGGCATCGAGGTCCAGGGCGGTCGCGCGGTCGAGCGCCTCCGCGCAGAGACCGCGGAGGGAGGGCAGGTCGACCTCGGGGCGGCGCAACAGGCCCGAGAGCGTCGTCTCTTCGCTCAGGTCGATGCCTTGCTCCTTGAATCGCCCTCTCGTCACGCGATCCGGTCGCACGCGCGCCCCGACGAGCCGCGCGCGCGCGCGCGCGATCCGCGCCTCGGCCTCGAGCACAGGCGCCGCTTCGACGTCGGTCACGAGGCCGTACGCCAGAGCCGTTTCGGTCAGCCGGGCATACGCGGTGTCGGCGCCGAGAAGGAGCCGATGCTCCGCGCGCGACGTCAGGAGCCGATAGGGCTCCTCGAGGCCGAGCGTGACGAGGTCGTCGAGCATCACGCCGATGTACGCCTCGTGCCGGCCGAGCCGAAGCGGGGCCTCGCCCGCCAGGGCCCGCGCGGCGTTCGTGCCCGCCACGAGCCCCTGGCCGGCGGCCTCCTCGTATCCGGACGTGCCGTTGATCTGTCCCGCGAGAAAAAGCCCCGGGAGAACCCGCGTCTCGAGCGAGATCTCGAGCTGCTCCGGGAAAACCATGTCGTACTCGACGGCATAAGCGGGCCGGAGTATCTCGGCGCGCTCCAGACCAGGAATCAAGCGTACGATTGATTCCTGGATCCCCTCAGGGAGCGACATCGAGAGGCCGTTGAGATACAGCCAGTCCGTCGTGAGCCCTTCCGGCTCGACGAAGATCTGGTGGCGCGGTTTCTCCGAGAACCGCACGACCTTGTCCTCGATGGAAGGGCAGTAGCGCGGCCCGCGGCCGACGATCCGGCCCGAGTAAAGCGGGGAGAGCGCCAGGCTTGCCCGGATGAGGTCGTGCACGGCTTCATGGGTGTGCGTGAGCCAGCAGTCGACCTGCTTCTGCCGGGGAAACATCTCTCCGCGCGACCGGAACGAAAACGCCACCGGCCTCTCGTCGCCGGGCGCGCGCGACATCTTCGAGAGGTCCACGGTGCCCGCGCGAACGCGCGGCGGGGTCCCGGTCTTCATCCGCCCGAGGCGAAGTCCGAGCTCGCGGAGCGCATTCGACAGAGAACGCGCCGGCGGTTCGTTCCAGCGGCCGGCCTCCCGCTGCGCCTCGCCCACGTGGATGAGGCCGCGCAGGAACGTCCCGGTCGTCACGACGGCCGACCGGCACTCGAGCGTCGAGCCGCCCTCGAGGGTCAGGCCGGCGAGCCGGCCTCCGCGCACGATGAACCCCGCCGCCGTGCCCTCCCCCACGGCGAGGTTCGGCGCCAGCTCGAGGACCCGCGCCATCTCCGCCGCGTAAAGGGCCTTGTCGGACTGGCAGCGGAGACCGCGCACGGCGGTTCCGCGCGAGCTGTTGAGCACCTTGAACTGGATCGCCGTCCGATCCGCGACGAGCCCCATCGCGCCGCCCAGCGCGTCGATCTCGCGCACGACTTGTCCCTTCGCGAGACCCCCGACCGCGGGGTTGCAGCTCATGCGCCCGATCGTCGCGCGCTCGCGCGTGAGCAGAAGCGTCCTTCTTCCGAGCCGCGCCGCGGCGAGCGCGGCTTCGCAGCCCGCGTGCCCTCCTCCGACGACGACGACGTCCCACCGTGCTTCCATCCCCGCCACTCTACTTGCCCACGCAGAACGTCGCGAAGATTCGGTCCAGAAGCTCCTCGGTCGCCGTCTCCCCCGTGATCGCCCCGAGCGCCGAAAGCGCTTCACGCACGCGGACCGCGACGAGCTCCGGAGCGCCGTCGTCGTCCCGCGCGAGCCCGGCCGCGTCGCGCAACGAGGCCGCCGCGGACGCCAGGGCCTCGCGGTGCCGTTCGAGGACGAGGAGCTCGCCGTCCGCTTCGACGAGCCCGAGCCGGGCCGCGATCACGGCGCGCAGCGCGTCTATCCCTGCGCCCGTGACGGCGGAGACGAGGAGCTCAGAAGATGAGGAAGAGGAAGAAGGGGGAGAGGACGAAGAGGAAG
>DATGDV010000321.1:0-2820 GCA_035310685.1 Thermoanaerobaculia bacterium | reverse complement strand
CGGATCCGGGAGTCTTCGGCATGTCCTTCTTTCTCTCGTCCCTTTCGTTCTTGCGATGAGAGCCACGTGTCGGAACCATTCTGAAGTACTCCTTTCTCGTCCCGCGGGACGAGACGCGAACGCGCAAGACACGGGCCAGCCGGTCTTGCACGTCGGAGGCCTGGCGAGACCGGGCATCGGAGTTGCTCTGTGACGTCTCGGAGGAGGAATTTCCGATGAAGAATCTTCAAGGAGTCGCGCTCATCCTGGCCCTTTCGACCACCGGAGCCGTCGCGACGGGCGCCTGCCGCACAACGCAGTCCGCCGGAAAGCAGGTGGACGACGCGGGAATCAAGATCGCCGTCAAGGCGAAGCTCGCGAAGGACGTTCGGTTCTCGACGCTCACGAACATCGAGGTCAACTCGACGAACGGGGTCGTCACCCTCGCGGGTCAAGTGAAGAGCGAGGCGGATCGCGCCGCCGCCGGCGAGCTCGCGCGCTCGGTGGAGGGCGTGGTCAGCGTGAACAACGAGCTGCAGGTCGAGAAAAGGTGAGCGTGCGGCGAGGTCCGGTCAGGGGCGCGCCCGCGCTTCCAGAATCGCGCTCAGCCGGCTGACGTCGAACGGCTTGGAAAGCCACGCGTCGAAGGTAGAGGCTCCTGCCTCGGATTCGAGAGGGGAGAGGCCGGAGATGGCGACGAGGAGGATGGGCCGCGGTGCCCTCTCGCGCCGCAGCGCTTCGGCGACCTCGTGCCCGGGCATGTCCGGAAGCCGGGAGTCGAGAAGAGCGACGTCGGCGCCGTTGCGGCGCACTTTCTCGATCGCCTCGCGGCCGGTCTCCGCGACGTCCACGATGTAACCGCTCATCTCGAGGAGAAGCCGGATCCCTTCGAGGGTGTCCAGGTCGTCCTCCACGACGAGGATCCTGGGCGAGGAAGGCCTGGCCTGCGAGTCCGCCGTCGTCCCCGTGCCCGAAGATCGACGGGCGAGTGCGTGCACGGTCGCGACGAGCGACGCCGGATCGACGGGCTTCGGGACGTGGGCGTTGAAGCCGGCCTCCAGGGCCTTCCGGCGATCGTCGGGCCGTGCGTACGCCGTCAACGCGATCGCGGGAATGGCGCCGCCGCTTTCCGGCAGAAGCCCGCGGACGCGCGTCAGGAGCTCGTACCCATCGCCGCCGGGCATTCCAATGTCGCTGATCAGGACGTCGTGGATCGGCTCGAGCCGCGAAAGCGCCTCCGCCATCGATTCGGCCAGCGTGACCTCCGCGCCGTAGGCGGACAGGGCCTCGTGGATCGCCTCCCGGCCGTCCAGGTCGTCGTCGACGAGAAGGATTCGGACACCGACGAGCCGCGAGCGCGCCGGCCCGGCCTCGGCCGCGATCTCGTCCGTAGCGCTCTCCGCCGGTCGAGCCACCGGGAGTCTCACGGTGAAGGTCGCGCCGAGCCCGGGCCCGGCGCTCTCCGCCGAAACGGTTCCTCCGTGGGCGTCCAGAATGTGCCGCACGATCGAGAGGCCGATCCCGAGGCCGCTGTGCCAGCGGGAGGTGCTGGCGTCGGCCTGCCGGAAGCGCTCGAAAACGACCCCGAGAAAGGCCGGGCTGATCCCGATGCCGTCGTCCCGAACGGCGACGACGAACTGATCGGCCTCCTGCGTCAGCGAGACTTCGACATGCCCGCCTCCATCCGTGAACTTCAAGGCGTTCGAGAGCAGGTTCCTGAATACCTGCTGGAGGCGGTCCGGGTCTCCGGAGACCATGCCGGGGCCGATCGCCGGGTCCGCCCGGAAGCGAAGCGAGAGTCGCTTCGCGAGCGCGGCCGGCCTCATGGCCTCCACCGAGGTCTGAACGAGCGGTGTCAGTTCGATCGTCCGCTGCGCGAAGCGAAGCTTGCCGAGCGCGATCCGGGAAATGTCGAGGAGATCCTCCACCATCCGGGCCTGCGAGAGGGCGTTTCGTTCGATCACCTCGAGACCGTGCTCGAGCCGGTCCAGGTCGTGCCGCGACTCCCGCAGAAGGCGCGTCCACCCGAGGACGGCGGACAGCGGCGTTCTGAGCTCGTGCGACAGAGTCGTCAGGAACTCGTCCTTGAGGCGGTTGGCCTCGCGCAGCTCGCTCGAGAGAGAGTTCTCGATGGCGATCGCGGCCATCTGGGCCAGGGGCACGAGAAGAGCCTCGTCGTCCGGAGTGAGCGTCGCCCCCGGCGCCCCCACCACGTGGATCCACCCGAGATCGGAGCCGTCCCGCCGCGTCAGCGGCGCCGAAAGCCTCCGGCGATCGGCATCCGCGACGATGGCGGCGAAGCCCGGAGACCGGGGGGCGGCGCCGTACCAGGCGTCGCACGTCTCGGCGGACAGCTCTTCGGTGCCTTCTTCCGTCGCCGCGAACGCGCGCGTGCGGACGCCGGCATCGTCCGCAAGCGAGATCGCGACGGCTTCGCGTGCCCCGAGGAGCTCGCGGGCACGCTCGGCGACGACTCGGAGCATCGCCTCGAGGGAAAGGGCGGCATTGATCGCGAGAGAGGCGCGGGTCAGGCGGTGAAGCTGCTCCGCGCGCGCCCTGAGGGACTCCGCCTGGGTGCGGATCTGCTCGGCTTGCCGGAAGAGATCGATGAAGACGCCGACCTTCGACTTGAGGACCTCCGGCACGACCGGCGCGACGATGTAGTCGACGGCGCCGAGGGAGTAGCCGCGCGCCACGTGCGTGTCGTCGCTGAAGGCGGTGATGAAGATGATGGGCGTGTGCTCCGAGATCTTCCGCTGCCGGATCAGGGCCGCCGTCTCGAAGCCGTCCATTCCCGGCATGTTGACGTCCAGGAGGACCACCGAGAACTCCTGTCCCAGC
>DATGDV010000320.1:0-4687 GCA_035310685.1 Thermoanaerobaculia bacterium | reverse complement strand
GCCCAGACGGCGAGCGCGCGGGCGAGAAAGGCCTTCATCCGACGATTGTAAGGGGAGGCGTGTCAGGACGGGCGCCGCAGCTTCGCGGCGAGCCCGCGCCGATAGAGGAGACGCATCGCGCGGCGCAGGATCGACAGGACGCGCGGGTCGTACGGGAACGCGAGCTTCCTCGCGAGAAAGCGATCGACGGCCGCGAGGACGGGTCTCCGCGTCGTGATCGCTTCGGCGTGCGTCCACTGTCTCAGACCTTCGGCGCCGTGACGCACGCCGAGGCCGCTCGAGCGCCAGCCCCCGAGAGGCGACTCCACGACGAAGTAGTTCACGAGGACGTCGTTCACGATCGCCTGGCCCGACCGCAGGCGGCGCGCGAAAGCTTCGGCCCTTCCCGGCGGCCCGAAGACGGTCGCGTTGAGCCCGAGGTGCGTGTCGTTCGCCAGGCGCAGGGCCTCTTCGTCGTCCCAGAAGCGCATCACGGGGACGAGCGGGCCGAACGTTTCCTCTCGCATCACGTCCATGTCGTGCGTCGCGCCCGAGAGGACCGTGGGCTCGAAGAAGAGGCCGGAGCCGCTCCCGCGGCGCGTGCCGCCGGTCAGCACGCGCGCTCCTTTCGCCTTCGCGTCGGCGATCTGCCGCTCCACGACCTCGATCTGGCGCGCGAACGTCAGGGCCCCGAGGTCCTCTGCGCCTCCCGCCGGATCCGGAGCCGCCTGCCGGAGCGCGGCGACGCGCGACACGAGAAGCTGCTCGAAGCGGTCCGCGAGGGAGGCGTGCACGTAGATGCGCTCCGTGCGGATGCACACCTGGCCCGAGTGCATGAAGCTGGACCAGGCCGCGGCCTCGGCCGCCCGCTCGAGGTTCGCGCCCGGAAGGACGACGAACGGCGACTTGCCGCCCAGCTCGGTCACGCACGGGATCAGCCGCTCCCCGCAGCGCGACGCGATCTTCCGGCCCGTCGCGACGGAGCCGGTGAACATGACGGCGTCCACGAGGTCCACGAGGGCGGCCCCGGCCGCGCCCCGACCCGTGACGACCTGGAAGACGTCCGGCGGGTTTCCCGCGCGCGCCCAGAGGTCGCGCAGGAGGCACGACGTGAGAGGGGTGACCTCGGAGGGCTTGAGCACGACCGCGTTGCCGGCCAGAAGAGGCGCGACGGAATCGGCCGAGTTGTTCAGGATCGGAAAATTCCAGGGTCCGATGACGCCCACGACGCCGAAGGGGTGCCTGACGAGGCGCGTCTTCTTCGTCAGGAAAAGCAGCGGGTGACGGGTCTCCTCGGCGAGCGCCCGGTGCGAGAGCCTCGTCATCGCCCGAACGAGCTCGCAGAGATAGAGGACCTCGATCCCTTCGGCCTCGTGCCGGGGCTTGCCGCTCTCTCTCACGAGAGTCTCGGGCACGAGCGGCGTGTCGAGGATGAGATCGCGCCACTTCAGAAGCGCCTCGACGCGGGTCTCGAGGGACGCGGCAGCCCAGGACGGAGCCGCCGCCCGGGCGCGCGCGACGGCTGCGGCGACCCCCGCGGCGTCGAGGTCCGGAACCTCGCCGACGAGCTCGCCGGTCGCGGGATTCGTCACGCGCAGGGTTGCCGTGTCGGGTCTCCCGAAAGTCGGAACCTCGACGGTGGCGCTCACGGCTCCATCCTATCGCCGGGGCTTTTCTCCAGGCTCGTGTGTCGGCGAACGCTGGGCCGCGCGCAGCGTCTCGGGCCATTCGGCGAGCGGCAGGGAGGCGAGGCGCGCGTACTCCGGCCGTCCTCCCGCCCGAACCACCTGCCCCAGGATCTCGCGCGCGAGGGCTTCGTCTCCCGAGTCGCGCGCCGCGAAGGCGAGCACCATCCCGAGCTCCGCTGCGCTTCGCTGGGCGGGGGGCAGCGAGCGCACGAAGTCCAGAAGCGTCTCGCGCTTCCCCGCGAGCCGGTACGCCTCGGCGAGAGCGGCGGCCGTCTGCGGGGAGGGCACGCGCCGGTAGAGCTCTTCCCCGAACTCGATCGCCCGATCCGGGCGCCGCATGTCCTGAGCCCGGAGCTCCTGATCGTAGACGCAGTCGACGAACGAGAGGACGGTGTCCGTCTCGTCGCGGCGACGCGTGAGCGACATGCCCAGATGCGGCCAGCGGAAAGGAGACGTCAGGAACACGAGCGCGCTCGCGGGAATGACGCGTTCCGGCGGGGCGGCGATCTCCTGGCCTCTCACGTCCGTCCGCCACGGCGGCTTCGCGAGCGCCGCGCGAACGTCGCCTCCGCCAAACCGGGTCATGAGGAGCCACGCGTTCACCTTGAGAGGGGAGAGCCCGGCGTGCATCGCGGCGTCGTGAATCGGAAGGAGCGCGACGCCCGAGGTCGCGGGATCGATTTCGTACGCGAACGGCGGAAAGTTCGACCGCTCGACGGGGGTCAGCGGTCTCGGCTTGAGCGTCATGTAGTACCAAGCGAGCGCGCCGTCGGGCTGGAGCGCCCCGACGGCGTTGACGAGAAGGCCGATGCCGAAGAGCACGCGGAAAACGAGAGAGGGCATCTTCCGGGAGCCTGCGGCCGCGAGGGCCGCGAGAAGCGGGACGAGCGGGATGAGGAGCCTCGGCCCCCACCCCGAGGTGCCGTCCCAGGACCACCAGGCAGCGGTCGAAAGGAGAACGAAGAGCGAAAACCCCGAGAGAGCGAGCGCGAGAGAACGCCGTTCACGGGCGAGCCGCGCGACGCCGGGCACGGCGAGAAGCGCGAGCGGGAAATACAGGAGGAGCCCTTTGTTCGGGCCTACGGTGAGGCGCCAGAGCCCGTCGAGCAGGGGATGGGTGAAACGCTCGCCCGAGTAGGACGCGAACGGGCGTCCGAAGCGCACGATCTCGAAGGCGAGCCACAGCGCCGCGGGGACCAGCCAGCCCGCGGACGCGGCGAAGGCACGGCGCGCGCGCGAAGACCGCTCCGAGCCGAACCAGAGCACGGCGAGAACGCACGGGAAGAGCACGATCAGGATCGATTTGGACAGAAGCCCGAACCCGGCGGCGCCCCCGGCGAGCGCCGCGAGCGCGGACGCCCGGCGCGCCGAGGCGCCCTCTTCGGTCGCGAGGGCCGCGCATGCGAAGGCGCCGCCGACGCAGGCCGCCTGGAGCGGCTCCGACCAGTCGGACCCGGCATACGCCCAGAGGGGCGACGCGATCGCCGCGGCGAGGATCGCGCGTCTCGTTCCCGCCGCTCCCGCGCCCATGGCGCGCGCGAGGAGGCCCGCAGCGGCGGCCGCGAGGAGGACGAGCAGGATCTGGCCGAGCACGAAGAGCGTCTGCGAAGAGCCCGGGCCGAACGCGTTCTCGAACGGGCCCGCGAGCGCCGTGACGGGGACCCGAACGAGCGACGGACCCATTCCGTATCGAGTCACGGCGTCTCCGTCAGGCCTGGGGATGTCGACCGGGTGGCCTCGCGCGATTCCGATCTCGCCGAGAGCGGACATCGCGTAGGCCGTGCGGGTCATGATCTGCCCGTCGGTCACCAGGCCGAAGACCCGCTCGTCCGTCGTGAACGCGATGACCAGAGCCGCGATGCCGAGCGCGAAAAGCACGGGTCGACGTTCGGCCAGCGGCGTCACGGAAGGAGAGGCGCGCGTCTTCGCAGTATATCGGAGGCGACGAGAGCAGCTCCGGACGCTACAATGATCGCGGATGACCGCTCCTGCGGGGAAATTCTCGGACCACCTTTCCGACGTCTACTTCGCCGACCTGAAGCTCCCGCACGCGGTCAGCGCGGGCATCGCGGGGTGCGGATTCGTCCGGGCCACGCCCATCCAGGCGGCGACGCTTCCGCTCCTCCTCGCCGGGCAGGACGTCGCCGCCCAGGCCCAGACCGGCACCGGAAAGACGGCCGCGTACCTCGTGGCGATCTTCACGCGTTTCGTGCGCACGAAACGTCACAAGCCGTCCGGGAACCCGCGCGCGCTCATCGTCGCGCCCACGCGGGAGCTGGCCGTGCAGATCCAGGAGGACGCACGCCAGCTCGGGCACTTCGTGAAGATGCGCATCGTGACCGTCTTCGGCGGCATCGACTACGGCCGTCAGCGCGACCAGCTTCGCGCCGGCTGCGACCTCCTGATCGGGACGCCGGGACGCCTGCTCGATTACGAGCAACAGGGCGCGACTTCGTTCGGCGAGGTCGAATCGCTCGTCATCGACGAAGCGGACCGGCTGTTCGACCTCGGCTTCATCAAGGACCTGAGGCGCATCCTCCGCCGCTGCCCGCCGCCGGGCCGCCGCCACTCGATGCTCTTCTCGGCCACCCTCTCTCTTCGCGTGATGGAGCTGGCGTACGAGCACTTGAACGATGCGCGCAAGATCGAGATCCGACCCGAGCAGATCACCGCCGACCGCGTCACCCAGGTGCTCTACCACGTCTCGCAGCGGGAGAAGATTCCCCTGCTGCTGGGACTCCTGAGACGCGAGGGCGTCGAGCGCACCCTTCTCTTCGTGAACACGAAGCGCTTCGCCGAGCGCCTCGTCTCGACGCTCGAGAGGCACGGATTCCGCATCGGCGCGCTCACCGGGGACATCCCGCAGGCGCGGCGCCTCAGGATCCTCCAGGATTTCAAGGGCGGCGCCCTGCCGCTCCTCGTGGCCACGGACGTCGCGTCGCGCGGACTCCACATCGACGGCGTGACGCACGTCATCAACGTGGATCTTCCCCAGGACCCCGAGGACTACGTTCACCGGA
>DATGDV010000319.1:0-1951 GCA_035310685.1 Thermoanaerobaculia bacterium | reverse complement strand
GCGAGGCCGAGCGCCTCCTCCACGTCGCTGCCCGGAAGGTCGAGAAAAGCCTCCCCGACGAGCGATGGAACCGAGACCGCCGCCTTCCGGAGGCGGGTGCCGGCCTCGGTGCCCTTCGCGCCAGCGGCCTCCACGGCAGCGTACACGGTGTGAGCAAAACTCATTCCGCGCTTCCAGGTCGGGAGGTTCTTGTAGTTGCTCACCACTGCCATCCTAGTACGTTTGCATGGTCGTCGGCGTCGCAATCCCGGTGCTAGGCTCGCCGTTCGGGCACGTCTCCAGGGTCCTTGACGTGCGAGGAAGGACGAGCGATGCGACGCAAGGTCACCGTGATCGGGGCTGGAAACGTGGGCGCGACGGTCGCCCAGAGGATCGTCGAAAAGGAGCTCGCGGACGTCGTCCTCGTCGACGTCATCGACGGAGTCCCGCAGGGGAAGGGGCTGGACATGGTCCAGTCGGGCGCGGTCGAGGGCTTCGACATGACGATCGTCGGCTCGAACGGCTACGAGGAGACCGCGGGGTCCGACCTCGTGATCCTGACCGCCGGTCTGGCGCGCAAGCCCGGCATGTCGCGCGACGATCTTCTGCGCAAGAACGAGGAGATCGTCACGGACTGCATGTCGAAGACGACGCGCGGCGCGCGCGACCTGACGGTTATCGTCGTCACGAACCCGCTCGACGCAATGTGCGAGGTCGTCCGCCGCGTCACGAAGCTCCCGAAGAACCGGGTCATCGGCATGGCGGGAATCCTCGACAGCGCCCGCATGCGCGCGTTCATCGGGATGGAGCTCGGCGTCTCGATGCAGAACATCCACGCGACCGTCCTCGGCGGACACGGGGACACGATGGTTCCGCTCCCGAGGTACTCCACCGTCGCCGGCGTGCCGATCACCGAGCTGCTGCCGCCCGAGCGCGTGGCGGCGATCGTCAAGCGCACGGCGAACGGCGGCGCCGAGATCGTGAACTTCCTGAAGACGGGCTCGGCCTACTACGCCCCGTCCGCGGCCGCCGTGGAGATGGCCGAGGCGATCTTCAACGATCGCAAGAAGATCCTTCCCTGCGCCGCGTACCTCGAGGGCGAGTACGGAATCCACGGCGTCTTCGTGGGCGTGCCGGTCGTGCTCGGCAAGAACGGCATCGAGAGGATCATCGAGCTCAAGCTCACGCCGGACGAGGCGGCGGCCCTGAAGAAATCCGCCGAATCCGTTCAGGAACTCGTCGGCAAGCTGGCCTGAAGGGACGGAAGGAGGAGGCTCGAACGCATGGCGGCGCCCGCGCAACTGCTGAATTCGTCGGTCGGCAAGAAGATCGTCATGGCGGTCACCGGGATCGTCCTGTCGCTCTACGTCCTCGGCCACATGGCCGGAAACCTTCAGGCCTTCCTCCCGAACGCGCCGGAGGCGCTCGACCACTATGGCGCGTTCCTGAAAGGAATGCTGCACGGCAGCGGAATCTGGTTCGTCCGGGCGGGCCTCCTGCTCGCCGTGGGCCTCCACATCTGGGCCTACCTCGGCCTCACGGTGAAGAGCCTCGCGGCCCGGCCGCAGGGCTACCGCGTGACGGACTACGAGGAGGCCACCCTCGCGTCGCGTTCGATGCGCTGGACGGGTCCTCTCCTCGCGATCTTCATCGTCTACCACATCTTTCACTTCACCGTGGGGTCGGTCCACCCGCATTTCGTGGAAGGGCGCGTCTATCAGAACCTGGTGACCGGCCTGGCCGTCACGTGGGTCGCGGTCTTCTATCTCGTCGCGATGGGCGCGCTCGCGTTCCACCTCTACCACGGCTCCTGGAGCATGCTGCAGACCCTCGGCCTGTCGCACCCGAAGTACGACCCGTGGCGCAAGCGCCTCGCGGTCGCGTTCACGATTCTCGTGGCCGCGGGGTTCGCCCTCGTGCCGCTCGCGGTGCTTGCGGGGTGGCTGAAATGAAGAGACCGGAAAAGAGGAAG
>DATGDV010000318.1:0-5067 GCA_035310685.1 Thermoanaerobaculia bacterium | reverse complement strand
CCTCGTTGAATCATGCCTAAACCTCCTCCTCCCGAACCGATCGATCACCATTACGACATCAAGCGGCTGACGAAGGCCTTCGCGATCACGTCGATCCTCGCGCTGCCGGTGTTCGGGTGGATGACGTGGCAGGACTACGGGCGGGACTGGAAGTCCTGGCAAAAGAAGTTCGTCGAGAACGACCGCAAGAGGACGCGCGCGGCGCTGAGGGCCGCCTCGGAGAAAATCGACCCCGAGGTCGAGGATAAATACCTCGAGCAGAAGCGCGAGGGCGCGCGCGAGCTGCGCCGTAACCGCACGGCGGTCTCGGAGGCTCAGGAGAGGGCGAAGAAGGCCGAGGGAGCCTGGTACCTCGCCGACCAGGACTTCCGCTTCAAGAAGGCCGAGATGGACACGGCGCGCTACAACTACGAGACGCGGCGCGAGACGTCGCCGAAGGCCGCGTCGACCGAGTCCGCCCGGAAGGAGTACGAGCGCCTCCAGGCGGCGTACGCCGAGAGCACCGTCGCCGAGCAGGCGGCGCGGAAGGCGTGGGACGACGCGAAGTCCGCGCTTGCGGCGCTCGAAAGGACGAAGAAAGAGGCTGAAGAGGCGCTCGTCAAGCTCGACGCCGACTACGACCGGTATCGGAAGAAGCTCGGGACTCTCCGCCAGAACGACACGTTCTACTTCGTGCGCAACGCGCCCATCGCGGACATGCTCGCCCCGTCCCTCAAGATCCAGCAGGTCCAGCTCGACGGCCTTTACAACGACGTGAATTTCCTCAGGAGCCAGCGGGTCGACCGCTGCATGACCTGCCACATCGCGGCCGAGACCCGGGGCTTCGAGGACAAGGAGAAATATCCACAGTCCGTCCTGAGGACGCATCCCCGCCTCGATCTCTTCGTCGACTCGAATTCGCCCCACCCCTATGCGACGTTCGGCTGCACGTCGTGCCACGGCGGGCGCGACCGCGCGACCGACTTCACGCGCGCCGGCCACATGCCGAACGACTACGGGCTGTACGAGCATCTGGCCGCGCAGCTCGAGTCGGGGCACGACGACAAGGGCCTTCCCACCGACGACGACGCGGTGAAGGAGGCGATGGGCGAGACGCAGACCGGCCGCTGGATGAAGGACTACGACTGGGAGGTCGACAAGTTCAACGATCTGCCCATGTACCCCATGAAAGCAGTGGAGGCCGGCTGCTTCCGCTGCCACCGGAGCGACGCGGGGCATCCGAAAGCGCCGAAGCTCGACCAGGGCCGCAGGCTCGTCGAGCAGCTCGGCTGCTGGAGCTGCCACAAGATGAAAGGCCTCGAGGATCTCCCGCGCGTCGGGCCGAATCTCTCCCGGATCGCGTCCAAGACGACGCCCGAGTGGGCGGAGCGCTGGCTCGTGAACCCGCGTGCCTTCCGGAACAACACGAAGATGCCGCGCTTCTTCTACCTCGGGAACTTCGAGGGGGAGTCGGGGCGCCGCCTCACGGACACGATGATCGCCGGCGTCACGGCGTATCTCTTCGAGAAGTCGGAGAAGACGTCGTGGCCCCCGGTCCCGGCGGGAGACGCGGAGCGCGGAAAGCAGCTCTTCGAGAACGTGGGCTGCCAGGGCTGCCACGTCTCCGAGCCGGGAGCCGAGCGCCATGTGATGGACGGCTGGCGCCAGCATGGCCCGAACCTGATCGGCCTCTCGCAGAAGGTGACTCCGGAGTGGCTCGCGTCCTGGCTGAAAGATCCGAAAGCCTACAACCCCGAGACGCGGATGCCGAACCTCCGCCTCGCTTCCGGCGAGATCGCCGACCTCGTCGCGTATCTCATGAGCCGTCCCGCGCAGCCCGAGTTCGCACGCAGCCGGCCGCCGAAGGCGGACGAGAAGGAACGTGACGCACTCGTCACCGACTACCTCACGCAGACGAAGTCCGTGGTGGAGGCGAAAGCCGACGTCGCGAAAATGACGCCCCGGGAGAAAGACCTGTTCGTGGGCGAGAAGATCATCGGCAACTACGGCTGTTATTCCTGCCACGTGATTCCCGGTTTCGAGAAAGCCAAGCCGATCGGCGTCGAGCTCTCGGAGTGGGGGAACAAGCCCGTTCATCTCCTCGACTTCGGGTTCGTGCACCTGCCGCACACGCGCGCCGACTGGCTCGCGCAAAAAGTCTCCGATCCGCGAAGCTTCGACCGCGAGAAGGTGAAGACCTTCCAGGAAAAGCTGAAAATGCCGCTGTTCTCGCTCTCTCCTGCCGAGATCGAGGCCGTCCAGACGGCGATCCTCGGGATGCAGCGGGACGACATGGCCGACGCGCTCGTCGTGAAGGCCGTCGGTCCCCACGGGGCGGTCGAGGGCGGGCGGCGCATCGTGAAGGACTACAACTGCCAGGGCTGCCACATCCTCGAGGACAAGGGCGGAGGGATCCGCGAGGCCATGACGGCGAACAAGATCGACCTCGCGCTGGCGCCGCCGATCATCCGGGGCGAGGGCGCCAAGGTGCAGAGCGACTGGCTCTTCTCGTTCCTCGGCGCGCCTCGCTCGGGCCAGATCCGGCCGTGGCTGAAGGTCCGGATGCCGACCTTCGAATTCACGCCGGACCAGCTCAACTCTCTCACGTCGTACTTCGCGTCCCTCGACAAGGCGCGCTATCCGTTCGAGAACCCCGTCGAGACGCTGGACGCGCGCTCGCGCGCGGCGGGCGCGAAGACCTTCGACGCGCTGAAGTGCGCCCAGTGCCATCCGACGTCGCAGGACGCCTTCCAGCTCGCGCTCAAGGCGGGCAAGACGCCGGCGGACCTCGCGCCCGTTCTCGCGGCGGCGCACACGCGCCTCAGGTACGACTGGATCGCCGACTGGATCAAGCGGCCCGAGGAGTGGATGCCGGGAACGCGCATGCCGACGAACTTCCCGAAGATCGACGAGGGGTCCGGCAAGCCCGCGAAGCGCATCTCGCCGCTCGCGCCGGCGCTCGACACCCCGGCGTTCGCAGGGCTCAAGAGAGACCTCGTCGCGATCTGGGGCTCGGAGGACGAGGCGAAGGCCTATATCGGCGATCCCGACCGCGTCACGAAAGCCCTGCGCGACCACATCTGGTCGCTCGGCAACGGCTTCGTCACGGCGCCGCAGGCGCCGAGAGCGCCCGCGGGGCAGCGCGCCGCGAGAGCAAAGTCGGCGGCGGCGGTAGCGGAAAAATAGGGATGGATTTGCTGGTATTTCCCGAATGAATTATGTCAAGGGTCTTGGACCGCTGCGCGGCGCGCGTAGCGCGCGCTCTCCGGGGGCTTGCCTTCGGGAGCCCCCGGGCCCCCGCGTCCAGTCAGGCCGGACGGGGCTGCAGCAGCAGCCCCGAATATCAGAAAGAACTCCTAAGGCTATTGTTCCGGTGCGCTCTCAAGCCGCACTCGTTTTCTTGATGCTCGTACTTGCCGAACCATCGGCAGGCGCGGCTGCGCCGGTGCCCTCGCACGGGGTGTTCGGCAAAGTGACTCTCTCCGGCCCCGTCCCGAAGCTCGCGCCGCGGCCCGTGAACGCGGACGTCGCGGTCTGCGGCAGGGCCGACCGGCCCTCGCCGTCGCTCGTCCTCGCGAAGGACAAGGGAATCGCGAACGCGGTCGTGTGGCTCGAGGGCGCAAAAGGCAGCGCTCTTCCCAAAGGACCTTTTCACCTCGATCAGAAGAACTGTCTTTTCGCGCCGTACGTGCAGGTCGTCTCGAAGGGCGCGCCGGTCGTGATCGGAAACTCGGACCCCGTGCTCCACAACGTTCATGCGACGACGGCCGGCGCCGCGCAGATCTTCAACCGTGCGATTCCGGTCACGGGACAGACTTTCACCGAGACGTTCGCCGAGCCCGGTGTCGTGCGGCTGAAGTGCGACGTCCATACGTGGATGACGGCCTGGCTCTTCGTGGCCGACACGCCGTATGCGGCCGTCACCGACAAGGAGGGTCGATTCGCATTTCCTGTCGTTCCACCCGGCACGTACCGCCTCAAGACCTGGCACGAGCTCTTCGGCGAGAAGTCGCAGCCCGTCACCGTCCCGGCTTCGGGAGCCGCGAAGGCCGACGTCACGCTCTCTCTTCTCGACGCTCCGAACTGAGGGTCTCGCCCCGGAGCGGAGACGGCGCGGGCCCCGTCAGTTGGTCTTTTGCGCAGCCGATGCGCGGCTGAACTCCGCGGCAAACGCGCGGAACTTCGGGGAGCTCCAGTCCAGCGGGCCGACGACGTGCTGGACGATATCGCCCGACGGCGTGATGAAGTAAGTCTCGGGATATCCGGTGGTCCCGTACCGGCTCGCCGTCGGGCCCTTGGGGTCGAGGGCGACGGGCAGGCCCGAGATCTTGTGCTCCTTCAGCCACGCGTCCACGGTCTTCCAGTCGTCGTCCGTCGAGACTGCGAGGAACTCGACGTTCGCGTCGCCTTTCGTGTCTCCGACGAACTTCACGAGCTCGGGCATTTCCTCGCGGCATGGCGGGCACCACGTGGCCCAGAAGTGCAGGATCAGCCCTTTGCCGGTTCTCGACGAGAGATCGCGGCGGGCGCCGTCGCGCGCGAGGACGACGAGAGAGCCCGAGGGCGCGACTGCCTTCGCGAACGCGGGACGAGGCGTCCCGGGCGGCCGCAACGCGTCTTTCGCCAGGTAGCCGACCGCCACCGCCACGAGGACCGCGGCCGCGAGGACGAGGAGGCGCTTCGAATCCTTCATGCGCGTGCCGCCGGCAGCGTCACGGGCAGGCCGAGGATGCCGAGGCGCGAGAGAGGCCAGTCGTACGCGACGGGATCGGCCGGCGAGATGCGACGGAGCCACGCCGTGGCCTCGCGCGACGCGGCGAGATCCGCCGTGGGCCGACGCGTGAGGCCGATGCGGCGGGAGATGCGGTGGAGGTGGACGTCCATCGGAAGGAGCAGCCGCGCGGGCGTGAAGCGCCCGCCCCTCCAGAGGCCGAGATCGAAGCCCTCCGAGCGGATCATCCAGCGCAGGAAGAGGTGGGAGCGCTTGCAGGCCGATCCCGCGGCGGGGGAAGGCAGGAGAAAGCGAAGGCCCCGCGAGGGAGCGGTTGCCCGGGGAGAGACGGGTTGAAGATTTCCTAGATAGGAAGA
>DATGDV010000317.1:0-1996 GCA_035310685.1 Thermoanaerobaculia bacterium | reverse complement strand
GCTTTCCGGCACGCCCGTCGAGGCGGCGCTCGCGCTCGGCTCGTGGGGCGCTTTCGTCGCGGCCAAGGACGGGGTCATGACGATGGGGGACCTCGTCCTCCTCGAATCGGAGCTCACGCCCGTCGTCACGGCCTTCCAGGCCGCCGGATTCGACATCCTCGCCATTCACAACCATCTCGTCAACGAGAGCCCGCACGTGGTCTACATCCACTTCGCCAAGCACGGAGACCCTGCCGCGCTCGCGCGAGGGCTGAAAGCCGTGCTCGAAAAGACGAAGACGCCGATGGGAGCTGCGGCGGCGGCCGTGGGGCCGGCCGGCGCCGAGCAGGCGATCTTCAAGAGAGTGCAGGACGTGCTCGGGCACGGCGGAACGATGGCCGGGAAGGTCCTGCAAGTGGGCGTCCCTCGGGCCGAGCGGATCGAGGAGCACGGCATGGAGATTCCGCCGAGCATGGGCATGGCGAACTCGATGAATTTCGAGATCGTCGGCGAGCGCGTGGCAACGACGGGCGACTTCGTCCTCGTGGCGTCCGAGGTGAACCCGGTCATCCGGGAGCTCCGCGCCCACGGGCTCGACGTCACTGCCCTCCATTCGCACATGCTCGAAGAATCGCCGCGCCTTTTCTTCATGCACTTCTGGGGCGTCGACACTCCCGAGAAGATCGGGACCGCGCTGAAGGCCGCGCTCTCGAAGGTGAACGTCAGGAAGTGATCGGGTGGTGAACGGGAGCCGGCGCAGGCCCGGGCCGACGCTCGCGCAGATGGCCCTCTACTTCCTGCGCCTCGGAGCGCTCGGCTTCGGCGGCCCGGTCGCGCTCGCGAACACGATGCGGAAGGACCTCGTCGAGGAGCGGCACTGGCTCGAGGAACGGGAATACGAGGACGGGCTCGCGATCGCGGCCGCGTGCCCGGGCCCTCTCGCGTACCAGCTCGGCGTCTACTGCGGCTACGTCCGCCACGGCGTCCGCGGCGGTCTCGCGGTCGCCGTCGCGTTCGCACTCGCGCCGTTCGCCCTCGTCGTCGCGGCCGCGTGGGCGTACTCGCGTTTCTCGGCGGCCTGGCAGCTCCGCGCGCTCTTCTACGGCGTAGCGCCGGTCGTCGTGGCGCTGATCGTGAAGGCCTGCTTCGGCCTCGGGAAAAAGACCCTCCGAAAGGATCTTCCCGCGTGGGTCATCGCCTCTCTCGCCTGCGCGATCACGGTCTTCGTTCAGAAGGAGCTGACCGCGATCTTCCTCGCCGCGGGGGTGCTCGGCGCCTTCGTCTTCGCGGCCCGGCCGGCGTCGCCCGCGCCCGGCCCGGACGTCACCCCGCCGCCCTCCAACCGGGGAGCTGCGCTCCTTGCCGTGGGCGGCGCCGGCGGCGCGATGACGTCGAAGCTCTTCCTCTTCTTCTTCAAGACGGGACTCCTGGTCTTCGGAAGCGGTCTCGTGATCGTGCCGTTCCTGAAGGCGTACGTCGTCGACCAGTACCACTGGCTCGCGGACCGCCCGTTCCTCGACGCCGTCGCGATCGGGATGATCTCGCCCGGTCCGGTCGTCATCACGGCGACGTTCGTCGGCTATCTTCTCGCCGGCTTCCCGGGTGCCCTGGCCGCGACTCTCGGCATTTTCTCGCCCGCCGTCCTCTTCACCGTCGTCGCGACGCCGCTCCTCCTTCGTTACCGGCGCCAACGGCGGCTCGCCGGGTTCGTCCGGGGCATCACGGTCGCGGTCGTCGGCGTCCTCGTCGGCACGACGTGGCTCGTCGGCAGGACCGCGATCGGAGATGTCCTCACGGTCGCCGCGGGAATGCTCGCGCTCGCGGTTCTCGTCCTGTTCCCGAAGTTTCCCGAGCCCGTGCTCGTCCTCCTGGGCGCGCTCGTCGGGCTCGTGGCCTTTCCGCTCGTCGGTCCCGCGTGGGTCCTCAACTGAGGAAGTGCCGTCAGGCTTCGACCGGGGATAGACTTGATCGGGCTCAGGCGTGTGGCGGATCGGTCATATCTCGATGCCGGTGTAAC
>DATGDV010000316.1:0-3416 GCA_035310685.1 Thermoanaerobaculia bacterium | reverse complement strand
GCGAAAGCATTTGTGAAGAGAGAGAACGTGCGCCGGAGCGCGTGGGTCGTGCGCGGCGTCTTCCGGGACGATCTCGTTCTGCGGCGCGAGGTGCGGAAGGATGCGAACGTCGGCGAGTCCACGTTCGACGAGATTCGTCTCGCGGACCGGCCGTCGCTGCGCTTCGAGGGAGGCTCTCCGGGCAGCCGGGTCACGGCCATCTCGCCTGCCTCGACATTTCGCTATTTCGACGTCGACGTGTCCCGGCCGACCGTGCGCTGCAACCTTTCGCGCCTCGTCGAGGAGACCGACCACGAGCTCCTGGCCGTCGCGGCGGACTACTGGGTCCTGAAGCAGGGGCTGGGCGAAAAGGTCTCGATCGAGGAGCTGCCCGTGCTCATGCTGCTCGCGATCGAGAGACGCCCGCCGCACCCTTCGCCACCCACTCGGAAGAAGAACCCTTTGCCCGACGACGCGCCCGAGGCGAGCGCGTTGAGAGACGCAGCCCTCGCGGCGCTCGGCGAAGAGTAGGGCCTACCAGGGAAGGCCGCGGACCTCGCAGGCACGCCGGTAGACGGCCTCGTACTTTTCGGCCGACCGGTCCCACGAGAAGTCCTGAGCCATGCCGTTCGCGACGATGCGGCTCCACCGGTCGCGCTGGAAGAAGACGTGCTGGGCCCGCAGGACCTCGGCCGCCAGAGCGTGTGGCGCCGGCTCGTCGAAGGAGAAACCCGTCGCGCGGTCGAGGTTCCAGCCGTCGTACGGCACGACCGAGTCCGCGAGGCCGCCCGTCCTTCGCACGATCGGCGGCGTGCCGTAGGCGAGCGAATACATCTGGCTGAGGCCGCAGGGCTCGAAGCGCGACGGCATGACGAACGCGTCCGCCCCGGCCTCGATGCGGTGCGCGAGAGGCTCGTCGTAGCCCACGAACGCGCGGAAGCGTCCGGGAGCGTGGGCGTCGAGGAGGCGCATCGCGCCTTCGAGCGCCGGCTCGCCCGACCCCAGCATCGCGATCCGGATTCCGCGCCGGATGAGCTCGGGCGCGGCCTCGAGGAGAAGGTCGAAGCCTTTCTGGTCCGTGAGGCGGCCGATCGAGCCGACGATCATGCCGGGATCTCCCGGCTCGAAGGCCGCGATCCGGCACAGCTCCGCGCGGCACTCGGCCTTCCCGCGCATGTCCCCGGGGCCGTAACGGGCGGGAAGGTGCCGGTCGCTCGCGGGATTCCAGACCGACGTGTCAACGCCGTTCAGAATTCCGACCACGCGGTCCCCGCGGGCCGTCAGGAAGGCCTCGAGGCCGACGCCTCCGTCTTTCGTGCGGATTTCGTTCGCGTACGTGGGGGAGACGGCGTTGATCATGTCGGCGGCGAGGATGGCGCCCTTGAGAAGGTTCACGTCGCCGTGAAGCTCGACGCCGCCGGCGGTCCAGGCTTCGAGGGGAAGGCCGAGAATGGGGAACTCCTCGCGGCCGTAGACGCCCTGGTAGTTGAGGTTGTGGATCGTGAGCACGGACGCGACGTCGTCGAACCAGCGATCGCGCCAGCTGCTCCACGCGCCGAGCATCGGGGCGAGCGCGGGGTGCCAGTCGTGGGCATGGAGGATTCGCGGCCGACGGTCGAGCCTCTTGAGCGCCTCGATCGCCGCGCGGACGAAGAGCGTGAAGCGCCACAGCCCGTCGTCGCGGCCCTGGTCGTTCGGGGCGTAGATCTGGCGGCGGTGGAAGAGCGGGTCGTGCGCGACGAAGTAGACGGGAACGACACTGCCGGGCAGCAGGTCCCAGAGGAGACCTACCGTGTGCGCCCGCCCGAGGATCGAGACCTCGAAGGGGGGCAGAGCGGCCTCGGGCCACGCGCCTTGGCGGCGGTACCAGCGCGCCGCCTCGAGATGAAACGGCATGAACACGTCGACGTCGTGGCCGCGCGCCGCGAGCGCCTTCGGAAGAGATCCCACGACGTCGCCGAGGCCTCCCGTCTTCGCGAACGGAACGCACTCCGCGGCAAGATGGGTGATGCGCAGGGCGACCTCAGTTCACGAGGACGTCCGCCCCGAGGGTCTGCGTGGACGTCGCGACGGAGACGCGTGCCGTGCCGCGCGCGACGCCCCTGACGGCGCCGTTCGAGACCGTCGCCGTCTTCGGGTCGGAGGACGTCCAGGACAGCGCCGCGTCCTCGATGAGGACACCGGCCGAATCCCGGATCGTCGCCGTGATTCTCTGTGTCTCGCCCACCTTCAGGATCAGCGTGACCGGAGTCAGCTCGAACGTGCCGATCGCGCGATGAAGAACCTTCACGTCGCACGCGGAGCTCACGTCGATGCCCAGGCTCGCGATGATCGTGGTGCGGCCCTCGGCCCCGGCCGTCACGACTCCGTCCGCGTCGACGGTCGCGATTTTCGGATCTCCCGAGGTCCATTTCGGCTTCAGAGGCGACGGGTTGCCCTTCCCGTCCTTGATCTCGGCGACAAGGGCCATCTTCGTGCCGGCTGGCCCGACCAGCGTCATCCGGCTCGGAGAGACGACGAGCGACGAGACGTCCATGACGTCCACGACGGCGCTCGAGGAGAGGTTCTGGAAGGTCGCCGTCATGGTCGCGCGCCCGGGCGTGACGGAACGAACGAGTCCGTTCGCGTCGACGGTGGCGACCGACGGCTTGTCGGCGACCCAGACGGCGACGAGACCCGGCATCGTGTTGCCTTTCCTGTCCACGATCTCGTACTTGAGAGACTGGCTGCGCCCCGGCCCGTAAAGGGTCACCTTCGTCGGGGTGATGCGCAGGCTCGAGGGCTTCGGACGGCACGCGGTGGCGGCGAGCACGGCCAGGGAAAGGACAAGGACCTTCTCGCCAAGGCCCGTGAATCGATTTCTCATCGCGGCGATTCTAGCGCGCGGGTGTCGCGAGCCCGGCGGGCAGCGGCTGGTGTTCCATGCGTTGCGCGATGAGCTCGGCACGGCGTTCCCAGGCCGCCGGATGCGCGCGATACCACGCGGGGCCCGGGATCAGGGCGGCGAGGCGCGCCGCCTCCGACGCCGAGAGGCGGCTCGCGCTGACGCCGAAGAGGGTCCGTGACGCCGCCTCGCAGCCGTAGGTCGTCTCGCCGAACTCGATCGCGGAAAGATAGATCTCGAGGATCCGCGCCTTCGGCACGAAGAGCTCGAGAGACGCGGCGAGGACCGCCTCGCGCCCTTTCCGCCACCAGGTGCGCTCGCCGGTGAGCCACAGGTTCTTCGCGAGCTGCTGCGTGAGGGTCGACGCGCCGCGAAGGCGCTTTCTGCGGCTCTTTTCGTGTGCCCGGTTCCATTCGCGTGCGGACGAAACCGCCTCCCAATCGATGCCGTGGTGGCCGAAGAATCGGGAGTCCTCGGCCGTGAGGACGGCCTGGACGAGGGCGGGCGCGACCTGCCCGAGGCGGACGGGGCGCCGGTCGATCGCGTCGCTCCT
>DATGDV010000315.1:0-6615 GCA_035310685.1 Thermoanaerobaculia bacterium | reverse complement strand
TTCCCGCCGGACAGAGTCCTCGGGCACGCGCAAGAGCTGGGCCTCGACGACGCCCAGCGCAAGAGCATCCGCGTGGAGCTTCAGAAGACGCAGCCGAAGTTCCTGGATCTTCAGCTCGACATCCAGGCCGAGGTGGAGAAGATGACG
The DNA here is from genome assembly GCA_035310685.1 of Thermoanaerobaculia bacterium. GTDB lineage: Bacteria > Acidobacteriota > Thermoanaerobaculia > UBA5066 > UBA5066 > Fen-183. The sequence goes on along the minus strand of DATGDV010000315.1, from coordinate 6,468 downwards.
CAGCTCCTCCAGGAGAAGCCCGTGGAAGAGGCGAGAGTCATGGCCCAGCTCGAGCGCGTGCTCGCGATCGAGAATCAGGCGAAGAAGACGCAGATCGGTCTCCTCGTGAGGATCAAGAATCTCCTCACGCCCGCGCAGCAGGCGAAGATGAGCGCCCTTCAGAAGGGGGAAGGCAAGTAGCGGGCGTCCCGGCCGCTCGTCGAGATTCACCCTTCTTTGATCGTTCGGCCGGAGTCGACCGAAACGACCTGGCCCGTCATCGAGCGGTTCTCCAGCACGGCGATGGCCATCGAGGTGAGATCGTCGACCTCGACCTTGCGTCCGAGAGGCGTCTTGGCAACGAGGGCGGCGATCGCCTCCGCGCTCATGTCCGCGGGAGGCAGGACGACTCCCGGAGCGATCGCGTTCACCCGCACCTCCGGGCCGAGCGCGACGGCGAGGTTCTTGACGAGGGCGTTGATGGCCGCCTTGGCGACGGCGTGCGGGACGTGCGAGGGCCACGCCTGCGCCGCCGCGACGTCGGAAATGAGGAGGATCGATCCCCGCGCCGCGCGGAGCGCGGGCGCGGCCGCCTGCGCCAGGAAGAACGCGGCGCGCGGGCCCGCGCGAAAAACCGCCTCCCAGTCGGCGAGCGTCACGGACGAGAACGGCTTCGGGATCCACGGCGACGCGGCATGGACGAGGGCGTCCAGGCGGGGGGAAGAGGGAGGGAAAACCGAAGAGGAAGACGTGGAGGAACGCGAAGAGGGAGAGGAGGAAAAAAGAGAGGAAGAGAAGATTTCCCTGAAGAGTAAATCGGGCGCGTCGTCGTCGGAAAAGTCGGCATGGAACGCCTGTGCGCGGGCCCCCTCTTCCTTTCTGAGAAGATCTACTGCTCGAACGGCCGCGCCGGCATCGCTTCTGTAGGACAGAGCCAGCGAGTAACCGCTCCTCGCCAGCGCCCTGGCAAATTCGAATCCGAGCCTCTTCGTTCCACCCGTGACGAGCCCGATCTTTGCGTCGCTCACGGCGCCGCGGCCTCGGGCCCCGGCGGGACGAACGTCGAGGCCTCGTCCATGAGCTGGTTCGTCTCCGCCATCGCCACGACCTCGCGGCCGAAGGCCACGACGTGCAGGAGCACGCAGAGGATCGCGGCGACGAGATGCGGAGCGGCGGGCGTCTTTCCGGTGTGCGCGGTCACGCCAAGGAGGCCCGTGGCCAGAGCGGATAGAGGTGCGAAGGTGCAGAGAGCCGAGGTCCTCACCTTGAAGGCGCGCACGCGCGCCAGGATGAAGTCTCGCCCGGCGGCGTCCGGGCGCTTCGCCGCGGCCTCCTTGAGGAGCTTTCCCGTGCCGATGAAGAAGAAGAGGACCATCGACTGCGTGAAGAGTGAGAAGAGCACCGTCGGGATCGCGACGGCGATGTGACGCGCGGCGGTGACCGAGCCGCCGAGGGCGTGCGAGAGGGCCCAACCGGACGCCGCCGACAGGACGAGCCCCGCGAGCGTGAAAACCGACAAGAGTGTGAGCGCCAACGCCACGGGGGTCCCACTATAATCCGTTCGGTTTGCGCACAGAACGCCGGGAGGCTGCTCCATGACCCCACGGACACTCGTCGACATCTTCCGGAATCTCGCGGACACGCCGAAACCCGACTTGCTCCTTTCCAAGCAGGGCGGCAAGTGGATTCCCATCAGCACGGCCGAGTTCATGGACCGCGTCAAGGCGCTCTCGTCGGCGCTCGCAGACCTCGGTGTGAAGCAGGGCGGCCGCGTGGCGCTTCTCTCGGAGAACCGGCCCGAGTGGGCCATCGTGGACTTCGCCTGCCAGTGCTACGGCGCCGTGCTCGTGCCGATCTTCCCCACGATGGTCGCCGAGCAGGCGGCCTACCTCCTCAAGGACTCGGGAGCGACCGTGGCGTTCGCCTCGACGTCCGATCAGGCGACGAAGATCCTCGGCGCGCAGCAGGCGTCTCCCGAAGTGAAGCAGACGCTGAAGCACGTGATCGTCTTCGACGCGTCGTCACAGCCCGGTACGACCGCATACGCGACCGTCGTCGAGAAGGGCCGCGCGGCGCATGCGGCCGACCCGTCCGCGTTCGAGAAACGCGCTGACGCGCGCCAGCCCTCCGACCTCGCGACGCTCATCTACACCTCCGGCACGACCGGCGAGCCGAAGGGCGCGATGCTCATGCAGAGCAACTTCGTCTCGAACGTCCTCGCGGGCTGCTCGATCCTGCCATTCGATTCCTCGGCCGTGGGCCTGTCGTTCCTGCCGCTCTCTCACGTCTTCGAGCGGATGCTCGAGTACTGCTTCTACCACCGCGCCGCGACGATCGCGTACGCCGAGTCGATCGACAAGCTGCGCGACAACCTTTCGGAGGTGAACCCGCACATCTTCGGCGCCGTCCCCCGCGTCTACGAGAAGGTCTACGGGCGCGTGCAGGAGAACCTCTCGAAGTCCTCGCCGGCCAAACGGAAGCTTTTCGAGAAGGCGGTGGAGGTCGGACGAAAGGTCACGGAGCTGCGCGCGAGAAAGGAGACGCCGGGGTTCGCGCTTGCGCTCCAGCACTTCCTCTACGAGCGGCTCGTGTACCGCAAGGTGCGTGCGGCGCTCGGCTCGCGCTTCCGGTTCGCCGTGTCCGGCGGCGCGCCGCTGGCGAAGGAACTGGCGGAGTTCTTCTGGGCGGTCGGCGTCGAGGTCTACGAGGGGTACGGCCTCACGGAAACGAGCCCGGTCATCGCGGTCGCGTCCCCGGCTGCGTGGCGGCTCGGCACGGTGGGAAAGATCCTGCCGGGAGTCGAGTGCCGGATCGCGGCGGACGGGGAGATCCTGACGCGCGGCCCGCACATCATGAAGGGTTACTTCAACAAGCCGAAGGAAACCGCCGAGGCCATCGACGCCGAGGGTTGGTTTCACACCGGCGACATCGGCCGGATCGACCAGGATGGATTTCTGATGATCACGGACCGAAAGAAGGAGATCCTCGTCAACTCGAACGGCAAGAACGTCGCTCCTGCGCCGATCGAGGGACACCTCAAGAGCCATCCTTTCGTCTCGCTCCCGGTCCTCATCGGCGACCGCCGTAAATACCTTTCATGCCTCTTCGTGCCGAACTTCGAGAAGCTGTCCGACTGGGCGAAGACGAACGGCCTCGGCAGCCTCTCCACGGAGGACCTCGTGAAGGAGCCGCGAGTCGTCGCGATCTTCCAGAGCGCGATCGACGAATGGAACGCGGGCAAGTCGCACGAGCTGCTCATCAACCGCTTCGCGATCCTGCCCCGCGACCTCACGATCGAAAGCGGCGAGCTGACGCCGACGCTCAAGGTGAAACGTCGCATCGTGGACCAGCATTTCAAGCACCTGATCGACGCGATGTACCAGGGGAGCGCCGCCTGAGCCCTCGCTGAGGCCGGGAGCCGGAGCGTATGCGCGTCGTCGTCGCCCTCGGGGGAAATGCCCTGCTCCGCCGGGGGGAGCCCATGACCGCGGAGAACCAGCGCGCCAACGTGCGCCGGGCCGCGGAGGCCCTCGCGCCTATCGCGGCGGAGCACGAGCTCGTGATCTCGCACGGGAACGGCCCGCAGGTGGGCCTCCTCGCGCTCCAGGCCGAATCAGGGCTGGACGCCGCGCACTTCCCGCTGGACGTTCTCGGCGCCCAGACCGAGGGAATGATCGGCTACATGATCGAGCAGGAGCTCGGGAACCTCCTCCCATTCGCGAAGCCGTTCGCGACCCTGCTGACGATGGTCGAGCTCGACCCGGCGGACCCCGCCTTCCTGAGGCCGAACAAGCCGATCGGCCCCGTCTACTCCGAGGCGGACGCCAGGCGCCTCGAGAAGGAGCGCGGCTGGTCGGTGGCGCGCGATGGCGAAAGGTGGCGCCGCGTCGTCGCGTCGCCGCAGCCGAAGCGCATCTTCGAGATCCGTCCCGTGAAGTGGCTTCTCGAAAAAGGCACGATCGTGATCTGCGGAGGTGGCGGCGGCATCCCGACCGTCTACGGCGAGGACGGCAAGCTCCACGGCGTCGAGGCCGTCATCGACAAGGACCGCGTCGCGTCGCTCCTCGCGCAGCAGCTCGAGGCCGACTTCTTCATCATGGCGACCGACGTTCCGGCCGTCGTCGTCGGCTGGGGGACCCCCGATGCGCATGCCGTACGCCGCGCCTCGCCCGCCGCTCTCTCACGCTTCGCCTTCGCCGCCGGCTCGATGGGGCCGAAGGTCGAGGCGGCGAGCGATTTCGCCGAGCGGACGGGGAGGACGGCCGCGATCGGGGCCCTCGCGGACATCCCGCACATCCTCCTCGGCGAGGCGGGCACGCTCGTGTCCAACGAGGTCGCCACGATCGAGTGGGCCCCGTCGCAGGAGACGCTCTTCCAGGAATGACCAGCCTGGCGGGCGACGGCCTCGTTCACGCCTCCCAGCGCCAATTCCTCACCTCGGGCAGGTCCTCGCCGGTACGGCGCACCCACTCGCGGTGTTCCCCGCGCTTGGCGACGAGGCGCTCGCGCACCGAGGGCGCCCGCGCCCGAAGGCCCGGGACGCGGTCGATGACGTCGATCGCGAGCCGGAACCGGTCCAGGTCGTTCAGGACGCACATGTCGAACGGCGTCGTCGTGGTGCCCTCCTCCTTGTAGCCGCGCACGTGGATGTTGTCGTGGTTCGTGCGCCGGTACGTGAGCCGGTGAATGAGCATCGGGTAGCCGTGGAACGCGAAGAGGACCTGCCTGTCCTTCGTGAAGAGCGCGTCGAATTTCTCGTCCGTGAGCCCGTGCGGGTGCTCGCTCGCGGGCTGGAGGCGCATGAGGTCGACGACGTTCACGAGCCGCACGCGAAGGGCGGGCAGCTCGCGCCGGAGGATCGACACGGCGGCGAGCGCCTCGAGCGTCGGGACGTCGCCCGCGCAGGCCATGACGACGTCGGGATCCCGGCCGCCGTCGTGACTCGCCCACTCCCAGACGCCGATGCCCGCGGCCGCGTGCCGGGACGCGGCGTCCACGTCCAGCCACTGAGGAGCCGGCTGCTTGCCTGCGACCACCACGTTGACGTACTGGCGGCTTCGAAGGCAGTGGTCGGTCACGGAGAGGAGCGTGTTCGCGTCCGGAGGAAGGTAGATCCTGATGACCTCGGCCTTCTTGTTCGCGACGTGGTCGAGAAAGCCGGGGTCCTGGTGCGAGAACCCGTTATGGTCCTGCCGCCAGACGTGAGAGGAGAGGAGGATGTTCAGAGACGCGATCGGCTTCCTCCACGGAATGCGGTTCGTCGTCTTCAGCCACTTCGCGTGCTGGTTGAACATCGAGTCGACGATGTGGATGAACGCCTCGTAGCACGAGAAGAAGCCGTGGCGGCCCGTGAGGAGGTAGCCCTCGAGCCAGCCCTCGCACTGGTGCTCGGAGAGCATCTCGAGGACTCGTCCGTCGGGCCCGACGTGGTCGTCGGTCGGCAGAAGCTCCGCGACCGACAGGCGATCGGTCACCTCGAAGACGGAATCCCAGCGGTTCGAGGTGGTCTCGTCGGGCGAGAAGATCCGGAAGTTGCGCGCCTGGGCGCTTCGCGCGAGGACCTCTTCGAGGAATCGACCCTGCACGCGCGTCGCCTCCGCGTCGGTCGCGCCCGGCTTCGGGACCTCCACCGCGAACGCCCGGAAGTCGGGGAGCGGGAGATCGACGAGGAGCGCGCCCCCGTTCGCATGGGGGTTCGCCCCCATCCGCTTTTCTCCCTTCGGCGCGAGGGCGCGCAGCTCCGGGCGGAGGCGGCCGCGCTCGTCGAAGAGCTCACCGGGCCGGTAGCTCTGCATCCAGTCCTCGAGGAGCTTCAGGTGCCCGGGGTTCTGGCGGACCTTGTCGAGCGGCACCTGGTGCGCCCGCCACGTCCCCTCGACGGGCTTGCCGTCGACGGTCTTCGGCCCGGTCCATCCTTTCGGCGACGCGAGGACGACCATCGGCCAGCGCGGCCGCGCCGCGCGTCCGCTTCCGCGCGCCCGGGACTGGATCTCGCGGATGGAATCCAGCGCGCGGTCCAGCGTAACGGCCATCGATCGGTGCATCGCGGCCGGTTCGTGGCCTTCCACGAGGAGCGGCTCCCATCCGTATCCGCGCAGGAGCTCCGCGAGCTCGCCGCGCGGAATGCGCGCGAGGACGGTCGGGCCGGCGATCTTGTACCCGTTCAGGTGGAGGATGGGGAGGACCGCGCCGTCATGCGCCGGGCTCAGGAACTTGTTCGAATGCCAGCTCGTCGCGAGCGGACCGGTCTCCGCCTCCCCGTCGCCGACGACGCACGCGACGAGCAGTCCGGGGTTGTCGAACGCGGCGCCGAACGCGTGGGAGAGGGAGTATCCGAGCTCGCCGCCCTCGTGGATCGAACCGGGAGTTTCCGGCGCGACGTGGCTCGGGATACCGCCGGGGAAGGAGAACTGCGTGAAAAGCCGCCGCATTCCGTCCTCGTCCTCGGAAACGCGGGGGTAGACCTCGCTGTACGTGCCCTCGAGGTAC